>NZ_JAHBDR010000105.1:0-22187 GCF_019956575.1 Pseudomonas sp. A-R-19 | reverse complement strand
TTGGCCAGAAGCCGAAGACGGCTTCCACGAATAGGCCTAATACATAGATGCAACGGGGCAGCGGTTTTTCAAAAGCGGGTAGACAGTGGGGGCGAGTCCATACATAGGAGCTGGCTTGCCAGCGATGGGCTGCGCAGCAGCCCCCCCTGAAAATCAGGCGCCAAGTACCCGGCAAGCCTCCACCGGCAGGGTCACCGATACCGGATGCCCAACGCTCAAACCGAACCCCTGGCACGGCGTGCTCAGCGCGGTAAACGACACCCCGGAACACTCCACCGTGGTCTCGATGGTCGCGCCGATATCGCGCACGAACGTCACCTTGCCCAGCAAGCGGTTGCCCGCCGTCGCCTGCGGAGCGGACAACTGCAGATCTTCCGGGCGAATCAGCATCTTCACCTTTTCACCCACCACAATGCTGCTGCAGATCGGCACTTGCAGCGCATCGCCACCCGGCAGGCTGACCTTGCCGTTACCCAGCACCGTGGCCGGGAAGATGTTGCCCGAGCCAATGAAGTCCGCGACGAACTCGTTGGCCGGATGGCGGTAGATCTCGATCGGCGTGCCCACTTGCTGCACCCGATGTTCACCCAGCACAACCACGATATCGGCCATGGTCATGGCCTCGCGCTGGTCGTGGGTGACCATGATGGTGGTGATGTTCAGGCGTTGTTGCAGTTGACGGATTTCCACCTGCATCGACTCGCGCAGCTTGGCGTCCAGCGCCGACAACGGCTCGTCGAGCAGGAGGATTTTCGGGTGATTGGCAATCGCCCGGGCAATCGCCACTCGCTGGCGTTGCCCACCGGACAGCTTGGCCACCGGGCGATTGATCATGGGTTGCAGCTGGATCAGTTCCAGCAGTTCCACCACCCGCGCCTGCTGGTCAGCCTTGCTGACCCCGCGCAGTTTCAGCGGATAGGCGATGTTTTCCCCTACCGTCATGTGCGGGAACAGCGCCAGGGACTGGAACACCATGCCGAAGTTGCGCAGGTGCGCCGGGGTGTGGCCGATGTCTTCGCCATCCAGGCGAATCTCGCCGCCGGTCAGGGTTTCAAGGCCGGCAATCATGCGCAGCAACGTGGTCTTGCCGCAGCCCGAAGGGCCGAGGAAACACACCAGCTTGCCCTCGGGCAAATGCAGGTTCACATCTTTTACCGCGCAGGCCGAGCCGTAATGTTTCTCGACGTTTTCCAGAATCAGACCAGACATAAGAATCACCTCAAGAAATCAGAACGAAACGCCACCTTCACCAACCAGCTTCTCCAGCGCCCAGATCAGGACGAAGTCGATCAGCACGATCAGCACGGCAAACGAAAATACGGTTGGGTCGAGCGAAGACACGGTGCGGCTGTACATCCAGATCGGCACGGTCATCACATCGATGGTGTAGAGGAAGTAGGTCACGGTGAATTCGTTGAACGAGACGATGAACGCCAGCAGCATGCCCGCCAGGATCCCCGACTTCATCAACGGCACCACCACATCGACAATCGCCCGCATCGGCGAAGCACCGAGCATTTGCGCAGCCTCCTCGACCTCAGTTCCGATGGAGAGCATCGCCGCCGTGCAGTTTTTCACCACGAATGGCAACGCCAGAATGACGTGGGCAATCACCAGGCGCGAGGTAGTCATGTGGAACGGCAGGCTGTCGAACACCAGCAGCAATGCCAGGCCCAACACCACCATCGGGAACACCAGTGGCAACGACATCAGTTGCATCGCCACGGCCTTGCCGCGGAACTCGCAGCGGGTCAGGGCGTAGGCCGCCGGCACCGCGATGATCGTGGCGAAAACCATGGTCAGGCACGACACCATCAGGCTGGTGGTCATGGCCTGGCCGAGGCTCAGCACGTCGCTGGAATCCGGCGAGACAAAAGTGTTCCAGGCGGCCTTGTACCATTGCAGGCTGTAGCTGCTCGGCGGGAAGTCGAGGTTCGACGCGCCGCTGAACGACATCACGATCATGGTCAGGATCGGCAACACCGCCAACAGCAGGATGAAGCCCGAGAGGATCCCGGCAAACTTGCCGGTCTCGCCAGGCAACAGCCCATAACGCTTCTTGGTCAGGGTACTCATTGCGAAGCCTCCAGCATGCGGCGACGACGGCCAGTGATGTATTCGGACAGGGTCATGATCGCGAGGGTGGTGACGATCAGCACCACACCGGCAGCGGATGCGGCGGGCCAGTTCATCAGCGGGGCGATCTGGTCATGCACCATCACCGCCAGCATCGGCACGCGACGGCCACCGAGCAGCAACGGCACCACGAAACTGCTGGCGTTGTAGGCGAACACCAGGGTCGCACCGGTAATGATCCCCGGCAGGCTCATCGGCAAGACCACCTGGCGGAACACCTGGAAGCGACTGGCGCCGAGGGTGGCCGCAGCCTCTTCATAGCTGCGAGCGACGCCGCGCATGGCGCTGGCAATCGGCAACACAGCCAGCGGGAAGGCGGTTTGCACCAGGCCCATCAATACGCCGTTCTGGTTGTACAGCAGCATGATCGGCCGCTTGATCAGACCCAGGCCCATCAAGGTCTGGTTGAGCATGCCACCAGGGCCGAGGATCACCAGCCAGCCGTAGCTTTGCAGCAGCAGGTTGACCAGCAGCGGCAGCAACACGGCCGCAAGGAAGATCCGCCGCACGAACGGCGAGGTCAGGCGCGACATGGTGTAGGCCACCGGGATCGCCAGGATCACTGCGATCACCGCGCTGATCAGCGCCAGGCGCAGGGTCAGCATCAGGGATTTGAGGTAATAGGGTTCCAGCAACTGGGCGTAACTGGCCAGGCTGAACCCGGACCATTCCGCGCCCTTGGTGCCCACGCTCATGCGCAGTACCAAGAGGCTTGCGGCAATCAATACGCCAAGAAACAGCATCGACGGCGAGAGGAAAAGCCAGGCGCGCGTCGTGGGTGAAACACCCTGAGCAGCGCGCACGGGGGCGGCACTCACCGGATGGGTCAGAGGTTGGTGTTCCATAGCAAAGGTCTCGTCAATGGAAAGCAGCTGACAGACACAAGACCTGACGACACCGAGGTCCAATGTGGGAGCGGGCTTGCTCGCGAAGAGGCCGTGTCAGCCGACATCAATGTTGAATGTCACACTGCATTCGCGAGCAAGCCCGCTCCCACATTTGATTTGTGGTGCTTTACGGGCTTGTGTAAGTCACTCGATCAGGAAGAAAAGATTTCCGTGTAACGACGAATCCATTGGTCATGCACAGTCGCCAGGAAGGCGTTGTCGTGCATGATCGCCTTCTCGGCAATCTGCTCCGGCGTGAGGATGTACGGGCTCTTGCGTGCTTCGGCGGAGATGATCGCCTTGGCGTTGACCGGGCCGTTGTAGATGTCTTCAGCCATCTTGCCCTGCACCAGCGGGTCCAGGGAGTGGTTGATGAAGGCGTAGGCCATGTCGGTATCGCCAGGACGATTCTTCGGCATCACCGACAGCATCAGGTCGGTGTAGAAACCTTCCTTCATGCCGAAGGTGGCGCCCAGGCCGTAGGCCGGATCGCGGATCTGTTTCGGGAAGAAGGCTGGTGCGTACAGACCGCCCATGTCCAGGGAACCGGTGCGGAACAGCTCGGCGATCTGGTTCGGGTTTTCACCCAGGGTCACCACACGATCTTTCAGCTCGGCGAGTTTCTTGAAGCCCGGCTCGATGTTGTGCTCGTCACCACCGGCCAGTTTGGCGGCGATGATGATCAGGTCCATGGCCTCGGTCCAGTTCGGCGGAGGCAGGAAGATGTTCGGCGCCGCGTCGGCGTCCCACAGCGAGGCGTAGCTGGTTGGAGCTTCTTTCTGGGTGCGGGTGCTGTAGACCAGGCTGTTGCACCACAGCAGGTAACCGATACCGTGGCCATTGGCGCCGGTGCGGTATTTTTCCGGTACGTCGACCAGGTTGGGAATGCGGTTGAGGTCGGGTTTTTCCAGCAGGTTGGCGGCGGCCAGACCTTCGGCGCCGACGCCGGCCAGGGTGATGATGTCGTACTGCGGACGATCACCGCCGGCCTTGAGCTTGGCAACCATTTCCGAGGTACTGCCGGTGCGGTCAGCGATGACCTTGCAGCCGTACTTGTCTTCGAAGGTTGCGGCGATGTTGCGCAGTGCAGCCAGGCCGGTGTCGTCGGACCAGGTCAGCAAACGCAGGGTTTTGCCCGCAAAGCGTGTGTCGCTGGCATTGGCCTTGATGAACGGCATGCTCATCGCCGCTGCTGCCACCGAGGCTACGCCCACGGTCTTGATGAATTGACGTCTGTTCAGATCATGCTCGCCCATTACGGACTCCCTTTGTTTTTGTAGGTATGAGGCAGGTCGAAACTTGTTGCATCCGCGCGACTGGATCAGCGTTGGCCCCTCTATTTTCGGGGGGTTGGTTGAACCAGTGAGTTCATCCTGAGGTCGTGTAAAACACCTGACTATCGATAAAAACTCATTGAAGCCATGACGCCAGCGCATGCCTCATGTAGGAGCGAGCTTGCTCGCGATGGGTGCATGGACGACACGGGCTGTCTGATGCCCAGCGTCATCGTTCACGTCCATCGCGAGCAAGCTCGCTCCTACAGAGATTGGCGTCAGACGGCCCGGATCACGTGTTTGATTTCCTGGAAAGCCTGCAAGCCCCACGGCCCCAATTCACGGCCGATGCTGCTCTGCTTGTAGCCGCCCCAGGCGGTCTGCGGGAAGATCACCTGCGGCGCGTTGATCCACACCAGCCCCGCCTGCAAAGCGTTGGCGACGCGGTCAGCGGTCTGTGCATTGCGCGTCACCACGCTGGCCACCAGGCCAAACTGACTGTCGTTGGCCAAGGCAATCGCCTCGGCTTCGGAGGCGAAACTGCGCACGCAGATCACCGGGCCGAAAATCTCCTCACACCACAGCGCACTGTCGAGGGGCACTTCGGTGAAAACTGTCGGCTGCAAAAAATATCCGCGTGGCAGGTCGGCCGGACGATTACCGCCGCAAACCAGCTTGGCGCCGGCGCTCAGGCCGCGATCGATGTGGCCGAGCACGCGCTGGTATTGCGCCTGATTGACCAGTGCGCCCATTTCCACATCCGGGTCGAACGGGTCGGCCACGCGAATCGCTTCGGCACGGGCCTTCACTCGCGTGAGGAATTCATCGGCCAATTCATCGGCGACCAGCACGCGGCTGGTGGCGGAACACATTTGCCCGGCGTTGAAGAAACCACCGCCGCAAGCCACTTCCACCGCCAGGTCGAGATCGGCATCGGCCAGCACCAACAGCGAAGATTTGCCGCCCAGTTCAAGGCTCACGCCCTTGACGGTTTCTGCTGCGCGCTGCATGACCTGCACACCCACCGCGTTGCTGCCGGTGAAGGAAATTTTGGCGATACGCGGGTCAGCCGACAGTGGCGCGCCAACGGCCAGCCCGGTGCCGCACACTACGTTCAATACACCGGCGGGCAAGCCTGCTTCGGCAATGATTGCCGCCAATTCCAGCTCCGGCAGTGGCGTCACTTCCGAAGGCTTGAGCACCACACAGCAACCGGCGGCCAGGGCCGGGGCGAGCTTCCACGCGGTGGTGACCATCGGGAAGTTCCACGGCACGATCAGCCCGACCACACCGCACGGCTCACGGCGCAAACGAGCGCTGAAGTCGTCAGTCGGCAGCTCAATTGCGCTGTCCTGTTTCGCATCCAGCCCTTCGGCCAGACCGGCGTAGTACTCGAACGTGGCGATCACGTCATCGACGTCGATCGCCGCTTCGAATTGCGGCTTGCCGTTGTTGCTCGACTGCAGGTGCATCAATTTTTCACGATTGGCCTGCACGCCAGCGGCGATTTTGCGCAGGATTGCGCCGCGCTCGGCACCCGTGGTTTTCGACCAGTCGGCGAACGCCTGGGTCGCCGCGCCCACCGCTTGATCAACAGCGCGCTCATTGCCGCCATTGACCGTGGTCAACAGGGCTTCGGTCGCCGGGTTGATTACCCGCAGGTGTTCGTTACCGGCCGACCATTGGCCATTGATGTACAGGCCATCCAGAGTCGTCGGGAAAGTCATTTCGACACCGCCTTCATCCACTCGGCCTGATCGATTTCAATCAGGGTCGGGCCTTGGCGATCCGCCGCCACGCGCAATGCGCCGCGCAGTTGCTCGACACTGTCGATCGCTTCGGCAGCGCAACCCAGTGCCTTGGCCACACCGATGAAGTCCGGGGTGTAGATGTCCACGCCGACCGGCTCGATAGCGCGGTTGACCATGTATTTCTTGATCTCTTCGTAGCCCTGGTTATTCCACAGCAGCACGATGACCGGAGTGCGCGCCTCGACGGCACTGGCCAGTTCCGGCAGGGTGAATTGCAGGCCACCATCGCCGATCAGGCACACCACTGGCGGGCGAGTACCGTTTTCAGCGCTGCCGCCGAGCCAGGCACCAATCGCCGCCGGCAAGGCGTAACCGAGGGTGCCGTAACCGGTGGACGAGTTGAACCAGCGACGCGGGCGCTCCGGGTTGAACGTCAGGTTGCCGGTGTACACAGGCTGGGTCGAATCGCCGACGAACACCGCATCCGGCAGTTCGTGCAGCACGGTTTCCAGGAAACGGGTCTGCGCCAGGGTCGGAGCGTCCCAGGTGGCGGCCAGGTCTTCACGCAGACGAGCGGCACGAACCTGGCCCCAATCGTTGCGGCGCTCGGCCAGGGATTTGTGCGACAGGGCGCTGAGCAAGGCCTGGGCAGCGTTACGCGAGTCGGCCACCAGTGCCACGTGCGGCGGGTAGTTGCGCACGGTCTGGTCCGGGTCGATGTCGACGCGCAGCAGTTGGCCTGGAATCTCGAAGCCACCGGCGAAAGTCACGTCGTAGTCGGTCTCGGCCAGTTCGGTGCCGATGGCCAGGACCACATCGGCCTCGGCGACCAGTGCACGGGTGGCGACCAGGCTCTGGGTCGAACCGATCAGCAACGGGTGGCCGGAGGCAAGCATGCCCTTGGCATTGATGGTCAGCGCTACCGGCGCATCCAGCAGCTCGGCCAGTGCAGTCAGTTCGGCAGCGGCATCGATGGCACCGCCACCGGCGAGGATCAGCGGACGCTTGGCGCCAGCCAGCAAATCGGTCATGCGCGACACGGCGCTCGGCGAAGCACCGGCGCGGTCGATGTTGACCGGCAGGCTGGCGAGCAAGTCGTCAGCGTCTTCAACCAACACATCCAGCGGAATTTCAATGTGCACCGGACGCGGACGGCCAGCCTGGAACAACGCAAAGGCGCGGGCCAACACGCCCGGCAACTCCGACGCCGACATCAGGGTGTGGGAGAACGCCGCGACACCGGCGCACAGTGCGCCCTGGTTCGGCAGCTCATGCAGCTTGCCGCGACCGCCGCCCAACTGGCTGCGCGATTGCACGCTGGAGATCACCAGCATCGGGATCGAGTCGGCGTAGGCCTGGCCCATGGCGGTGGTGATGTTGGTCATGCCAGGGCCGGTGATGATGAAGCACACACCCGGTTTGCCGCTGGTGCGGGCATAGCCGTCGGCCATGAAGCCGGCGCCTTGTTCATGGCGCGGCGTGACGTGGTTGATGCTCGAACGGGCCAGCCCGCGATACAGCTCCACGGTATGCACCCCCGGAATGCCGAACACCTGCTCGACTCCGTAGTTTTCGAGTAACTTGACCAATACTTCGCCGCACGTCGCCATGTCTTTGCCCTTCTTGTTCGTTTGAGACGCCGGGCATGCGCTGTGTTTATGATGGATTCGCAGACCCGGGAATGGCCTCATTGGAACGGGCGACACGTAGCCGCAACAATGGATAAAAAGTCATACTAGCCATGTCCTCACGTCATACCTTGGATCCCAATGAAACGACTGCCTCCCCTGCCGGCACTGCACACCTTTCTGATTACCGCGCAGTGCTGCAACTTCACCCGGGCTGCCGAACAACTGCACATCACCCAGGGCGCGGTCAGCCGACAGATCGCCGGGCTGGAAGATCATCTGGGTTATGAGCTGTTCATCCGCCAGGCCCGAGGCCTGGACCTGACGGCCGAAGGACGGGAGTGGCTGCCACGGGTGCAGCAGATTTTCGGCCTGATCGACGAGGCGGTGGAGCAGATCGGCGAGAAGCGCGAAACCCTGCAACTCAAGGCACCGACTTGCGTCATGCGCTGGTTGCTGCCGCGCCTGTTGCAATGGCAACGGGAACGCCCGGACGTGCCGGTGGAATTGACCACCACGGTCAAGCACGGCGTGGATTTTCATCGCGAGCAGTTCGATGCCGCGGTGATGTACGGCACACCGCCGGACGATTCATTGATGTCGCAAAAACTCTTCGACGAACAACTCACGCCGGTGTGTTCCAGGCCCATGCTCGAAGGCCCCATGCCCCTGCAGACGCCTGCCGATCTGCAACAACACCTGCTGCTGCACCCGACCCGCGATGAACGGGACTGGAAGGCCTGGTTGAAAGCCGCGGAAGTGAATCTGAGCAATGTCGGCAAGGGCCAGCATTTCGAAACACTGGACCTGGCGATGTCGATGGCGTCCCAGGGAACGGGGGTGGCGATTGGCGATTGGTCGCTGATTGGCGATGACCTGAACGCCGGGCGGTTGGTCATGCCATTCGATTTGAAGGTCACAACGGGGCTGGCGTATTACCTGGTGTTCCCCGAAAAACCCGGACCATCGCCGAAGTTGCGGGAACTGATGGGGTGGTTGGTGGAGCAGGCGCAGAGTCGCTGAAAAGCCCTTGTAGGAGCCGGCTTGAACTGGCGAATCAGGCGATGCGGTGTGTCAGGCATGCCGTCTTCGCTGGCAAGCCAGCTCCTACAGGTGTTGATCAGTAACCGACTGTATACCGCTGCCGCGAATGCTTCGGTGCTTCCACTTCGTCGAGCAGCGCAATCGCATAATCGGCGAACGTGATCCAGCTGCGCCCTTCGCTGCTCACCAGCAAATCATCCTGGCCGACGCGGAATTTCCCGCTGCGTTCGCCCTCGACAAATTCGGCCGATGGCGACAGGAAGGTCCAGTCCAGTTGCTTTTCCTGACGCAGATTAGCTAGGAACTCCGCTCCGGCACTGGCTTCGGCCTTGTACGCATCCGGAAAACCTTTGCTGTCGATCACCCGCGTACCATCAGGCAACAACAGCGACCCCGCACCGCCGACTACCAGCAAGCGCTTGACTCCGGCCTGCTTCACCGGCCCGATCACGGCACTGGCAGGCAAGGTCGCGAAATGGGCCGCGCTGATGACCACGTCGTGCCCCTCGATGGCCACCTGCAAGGCACTGGCATCCAGTGCATCGACGTTGCGCGCGATCACACCGGCACGCTGACCGATTTTTGCCGTGTTGCGGGCGATCGCGGTAACGCTGTGACCGCGACGCAGGGCTTCTTCCAGCAGTTGGCTACCGGCACGACCGGTGGCACCGATGATTGCGATGTTGCTCATGACGTTCTCCAGTGGATAACAAACTTGAAAAGCAACGCAGCCTATTGTGGCGAGGGGGCTTGCCCCCGTTCGGCTGCGCAGCAGTCGTAAAACCTGTGCTTAGGGTGTGACTGAAGGAATGCAGGGGAGTGCTTCGCACTCCAACGGGGGCAAGCCCCCTCGCCACAGGCAAGCTCCCTCGCCACAGGAATTCCCATTAGCCCTTAAACTCATTCACCCCACTTCATCTCGCCCTTGGCGACCTTGGCGCTCAGCTCCAGGGAGCTTTCATCACCCAGGGTCGGGTAGCGTTTTTTCATCGCGGCGATCAACGCGGCAGAATCCTTGGCCTTGGCGGTTTCTTCGTCGAAGGCCTTGATGTAAGCGGCAGTGAACTGCACAGCGGTCAGTGAACGGTCGCCCTCACCGAGGTAATGACCGGGCACTACAGTCTGTGGTTTCAGGGTTTCAATGGAATGCAGCGTAGCCAACCAATCGGCATGGGACTGCGCAGTTTGCGTGTCAGCCATCCACAGGTGAATGTTTTGCGCGACCACGACACCACCGACCACGGCCTTGATCGACGGAATCCACACAAAGCTGCGATCCGGCTGCGGGCCCTCGAGCCCCACCACCTGCAACTTCTGCCCTTCGAGAATCAGGCTGTCGCCCTTGAGCACGTCCGGCACGATGGTTTTGGCCGGCACATCGGCGCCCATTTTCGGGCCCCAGAACGCCAGTTTGCCGTCGACGGTCTGCTTGATATGGTCGACGGTCGGCTGCGAGGCGAGGACCCTGGCCTTGGGGAACGCGGCCGTCAGGGTGTCGAGGCCGAAGTAGTAGTCCGGATCACCGTGACTGATGTAGATGGTGGTCAGTTGCTTGCCGCTGGCGCGGATTTTTTCCACCAACTCTCCGGCCTGAGACTTGCCGAATTGCGCATCCACCAGGATCGCTTCCTTCTCGCCGCTGACCAGCACCGAGGTCACCGGGAAGATGGCTTTTTCGCCGGGGTTGTAGACATCCAGGGTCAGGCTCGAGGCGGCTGCATGGGCGGCGAAACCGAGGGCGGCGCTGGCCAGTAATACGCGTTTGAAAGTGGTGAAACCGATCATTTGTTGCTCCGTTGTCCGATTGCCTGGTTTGGCGATGGAACAGAGCTTAGTTGTCTGACTCGGTACAAAAAATGCGATGCTTGAACATAGTTTGTTTCTGAAAGCGGGCAAATCATGGATCGTCTTCAAGCAATGCGCGTGTTCGTCACCGTGGTCGACCTCGGCAGCCAGTCGGCCGCCGCCGATCATCTGGAGCTTTCACGACCGGTGGTGTCGCGTTATCTGGCGGAACTGGAAGACTGGGTCGGCGCGCGCCTGATGCATCGCACCACGCGCAAGTTGAGCCTGACCGCCGCGGGCAACGAAATCCTGCCGCGCTGCCGGCAAATGCTCGACTTGTCCACCGACATGCAAGCCGCCGTCAGCGAACCGGATGATGCACCGCGCGGGCTGTTGCGGATCAGCGTCAGCACCTCCTTCGGCCAGGCGCAACTGGCCGATGCCATGGCCGCGTACGTCAAGCGCTACCCCGGCGTCAGCATCGACATGCAAATGCTCGACCGCACCGTGAACCTGGTGGATGAACGTATCGACCTGGCGATCCGCACCAGCAACGAACTGGATCCGAACCTGATTGCCCGTCGCCTGACGGTTTGCCGCTCGGTGATCTGCGCCTCCCCCGCTTACTTGCGCGAACATCCGGCGCCGCAACGGGTCGAGGACCTGAACCTGCACAATTGCCTGACCCATTCCTACTTCGGCAAAAGCCTTTGGCATTTCGAGCAGGACGGCGAGCAGGTTTCAGTACCGGTGCAGGGCAACATCAGCGCCAACGAGGCCAGCACGCTGTTGCGCGCCACGATCGCCGGTGCCGGCGTGGCGATGCTGCCCACTTATCAGGCCGGCGTGCACATTCACAGCGGCGAATTGATTCGCCTGTTACCGAAAGCCGAACCCCGGCAAATGAACGTGTATGCGGTATATGCCTCGCGCAAGCACATGCCGGCGGCGTTGCGCAGCTTGCTGGATTTTCTGGTGGTGAGATTTCCCGAAGAACCGGAGTGGGATATCGGGATGTAACCGGAGCAAAAATGTGGGAGCGGGCTTGCTCGCGAAGAGGTCGGTACATCCGACGTACATTTTGCGCGCGAAATACCGCTTTCGCGAGCAAGCCCGCTCCCACAAGGGGAGCGCATAAGCGCTCTGAATGGCGCGTTATGCTGGCAACTCACCGGCGCTGACCTATGCTCAAAGTAATACCGAAAGGTATTCGTTCAGAGGTCAACGCCATGAACATCAGAACAAGAAGATACCTCGCGATTTTCATCACCTGCGCGGTCACGCTCGGGCTGTACGGCGCTGCCGCCTGGCGCGTCGAGCAATTGCGCAACCTGCCCCGTGAATACGCCAGCTGCAACTTCGAGCGCTGCATTCCCCACAACGCCACCCTCAACGCCCTGCGGTAACGAAGGGGGTCAGGCTTCGTTGTCCTGATCGGCCTTCAAGCGGTCGCGGAACGCCTTGGGCGAAATGCCCACTCGACGCCGGAACAGACGCGTGAAGTTGGTCGGATCGGAAAACCCCAACACGTCGGACATTTCATAAATGGTCATGCTGGTGTAGGTCAGCAAACGCTTGGCCTCCAGCAATTGCCGTTCATGCATGATCTGCAACGCCGGTTGCCCCGCCAACTCACGACAGGTGCCGTTGAGGTGGGACACGGAAATCCCCAGTCGGTGCGCCAGGTCCTCGACCTTGACGTGCTGGCGATAGGTTTCTTCCACCAGTTGAATAAAACCGTTCAGGTATTCCCTGGCCCGCTGCGGTCGCGCCATGGCGGTGCGACGCTGGATCACCTGGCGGCTGACCCACACCACGATCACACTGACCAGCGAATGCATGAGCATTTCCCGCGCCGGTTGATGGCTGGTGTATTCGTTCTGCAAGGCACTGAACAGGCTGTTGAGGTACTCGGCGTCCTTGCCTGCCGGGTAACTTTCGGACTGGGCCAGGGCATTGACCGAGTGCCCCAGTTGCATCTGCAAGTGGGCGATCAACGGCGCGGCCAGGGTCACGACAAAGCCTTCCACGTCTTCGGAAAAACGAAAGCCATGCACCGACAGCGGTGGCAGGATCTGAATGGCCGGCTCCACCAGTTGCGTACGCTTGCCTTCGATTTCAAGCTCTGCCTGACCTTTGAATACGAAGAGCAACTGGCACAAATCAGCGTGGCGGTGGGGTTTGATTTGCCAATGATGTTCGCGGCTGCGTATGGAAATGGTTTCACAGTGCAGCAAGTCCGGGGTCGGCCAGTCCAGGCTTTCACCGTAGAGCTTGAACACCGGAATCGAAGGCAGGTCAGGCTTGTTCATCACTTCAATCCAGGTCTCGGAGTAGATGACGGGCGATAATCGCCCCGATTGGCAGAATGTACAGCTATCGGCTCAGTTTTCACCTTCAATTGACAGACCCGCAAGGGAAAAATGCAAGCACTCGATCCATAAAAATCATTCACCGGCCCTGGTCGCGTGAAGCTTGCGAGTCATAAAAACAATGAAAACGCTGAAAACCCAGGTCGCCATCATTGGCGCCGGCCCTTCCGGCCTGTTGCTCGGCCAACTGCTGCATAACGCCGGCATCGACACTGTCATTCTCGAACGCCAGACCCCGGACTATGTACTCGGCCGAATCCGCGCCGGCGTGCTTGAACAAGGCATGGTAGAGCTGTTGCGCCAGGCCGGCGTGAGCCAGCGCATGGACGCCGAGGGACTGGTTCACGATGGCTTTGAACTGGCCCTCGACGGGCGCCGGGTACACATCGATCTGCACGCCCTGACGGGTGGCAAAACCGTGATGATCTACGGCCAGACCGAAGTCACCCGTGACCTGATGGCCGCTCGTCGGGAGGCCGGCGCGCAGACGATTTACCAAGCCAGCAACGTCGTTCCCCACGGCATGAAAACCGATGAAGCCTTTGTCACTTTTGAGAAGGACGGTGAGACCTGGCGTCTCGATTGCGACTACATCGCCGGTTGCGACGGCTTCCATGGGGTGGCGCGTCAATCGATTCCCACCGACAGCCTGAAAGTCTTCGAACGGATCTATCCCTTCGGTTGGCTCGGGATTCTGGCCGATACCCCACCGGTACACGAAGAACTGGTCTATGCCCGCCATGAGCGCGGTTTTGCCCTGTGCAGCATGCGCTCTCCGACGCGCACCCGTTATTACCTGCAAGTGCCCACCAGCGATCATGTGGATAACTGGTCGGATCAGCGCTTCTGGGACGAACTCAAGTCGCGATTGCCGCAAGAACTGGCGGACAGCCTGGTCACCGGCCCGTCCATCGAAAAGAGCATCGCGCCACTGCGCAGCTTCGTGGTCGAACCGATGCAATACGGTCGCATGTTCCTGGTTGGCGATGCCGCGCACATCGTACCGCCCACCGGCGCCAAGGGCCTGAACCTGGCGGCCAGTGACGTGAGCACGCTGTTCAACATCCTGGTCAAGGTTTACCGTGAAGATCGCTTTGATTTGCTCGAGAAATACTCGGAGATCTGTCTGCGTCGTGTGTGGAAGGCCGAGCGATTTTCCTGGTGGATGACTTCGATGCTGCACCGTTTCGATGACCACGATGCCTTCAGCCAACGCATTGCCGAATCGGAGCTGGAGTATTTTGTCGGCTCCGAGGCGGGTCGCAAGACCATTGCAGAGAACTACGTAGGACTTCCCTACGAGGCTATCGAATAGCTTGCTATCGACTTACACTGGCGAGCATTCCCGCTCGCCTTGCCTCGTGCGGGTCAATCACTGCCCGCAGGTTTTCCCGTGACCAATCTCCACCAGCCTGAAACAGCCAAACCCGCCATCCGCAGCGTGCTGATCGCGCTGATGCTGGCGATCTTTCTCGGCGCGCTGGACCAGACCATCGTCGCTGTTTCGATGCCGGCCATTTCCGCGCAGTTCAAGGATGTCAGCCTGCTGGCCTGGGTGATTTCCGGCTACATGGTGGCAATGACCGTGGCGGTGCCGATCTACGGCAAACTGGGCGACCTGTACGGCCGGCGCAAGCTGATGCTGTTCGGCATGGGCCTGTTCACCCTGGCGTCGGTGTTCTGCGGCATGGCGCAGAGCATGGAGCAACTGGTCCTGGCGCGGATTCTCCAGGGCATCGGGGCCGGCGGGATGATCTCGGTGAGCCAGGCGATCATCGGTGACATCGTGCCGCCACGGGAACGCGGGCGGTATCAGGGCTATTTCAGCAGCATGTACGCAGTGGCCAGCGTGGCCGGTCCGGTGCTCGGCGGCTACATGACCGAATACCTGTCCTGGCGCTGGGTGTTCCTGATCAACCTGCCGCTGGGCCTGGGCGCCTGGCTGGTGGCCTGTCGCACGCTGGTGGGCCTGCCGATTCCGCAACGCAAACCGGTCATCGATTACCTGGGCACCGTGTTGATGATCATCGGGCTGACAGCATTGTTGCTGGGCATCACCCAGGTCGGCCAGGGCCATTCGTGGCGCAGCGCCGAAGTACTGGCGCTGCTGGCTTGTGCAGTGCTCCTTCTGGGCCTGTTCGTCGTCCATGAGCGGCGGGCGCGGGAGCCGTTACTGCCGATGCATCTGTTCGCCAACCGCAATGCGATCCTGTGCTGGTGCACGATTTTCTTCACCAGTTTCCAGTCCATCTCGCTGATCGTGCTGATGCCATTACGCTTTCAGAGCGTGACCGGCGCCGGTGCGGACAGCGCCGCCCTGCACCTGCTGCCGCTGGCCATGGGTTTGCCGATTGGTGCGTATTTCGCGGGTCGTCGCACTTCCGTGACCGGGCGCTACAAACCGATGATCCTCACCGGCGCTGCACTGATGCCCATTGCGATTGTCGGCATGGCGTTCAGCCCACCGCAGGCATTCGTTGTGAGCAGCCTGTTCATGCTGCTCTGCGGGATTTCCTCCGGCATGCAGTTCCCGACGTCATTGGTCGGTACGCAGAACTCGGTGGACCAGCGGGATATCGGCGTGGCCACCAGCACCACCAACCTGTTCCGTTCGCTGGGCGGCGCGGTCGGCGTGGCATTGATGTCGGCGCTGCTGCTGGCGCTGTTGCAGGATTCAAGCTTCGCGCACCTGGCCGGCTCGTCGCTGATTGCCGAAGGCAGTTCGGGGAATGTGTTGCTGGACGGCTTGAACGCCGCGCCAGGTGACGCGCAAAACGCCCTGCGTGCCGAGTTGTTGTTGACGTTCCGGCATTTGCTGACGGTCAGTGCGGCGGTGTCGTTGCTGGGGTTGGCGGCAGCGATTGCCATGCCGAACATGTTGTTGCGTGGACGTGAGGACAAGGTTCGCTAGACAGACCGCGTCGCCTGCCTTCGCGAGCAAGCCCGCTCCCACATTAGACCGGGTTGTTCATTGGTACGCGGTCAACTGTGGGAGCGGGCTTGCTCGCGAAGGCGGACTAACAGTCACTACCATTCAAGGGCTGTAATACCCGACCGCCACCAGGAAATGCCCAACCTTCTTCAAATAGGCATGCTTGTTCTCGACCTTGCCGGTCACCGGGTTTTTCCAGCGGTATTCATAGTCGCCGTAATCCTGCTTGGCCATCAACGCCAGAATCGGCTCGCCCACCGGTTTGCCTTCCGGATCCTCGATCTTGCTGAAGTCGGTATTGATCAGCCGCAGATTGGTGCCGTGGGCCACGTAACGCCGGGTGTCCAGGTCGACGACAAATACATACAGGTCATCCTGCAGGTAGCCGCCCTTGAGGGAATTGATCGCCGTCAGGGTGCCCTTCTCGTCCTTGGCCAGATCGGTTGCCGCTTTGTTCAGCAGGGCCATGGCCTGTTCGGCGGAAGCCCGGGGCAGGTAATAACCGACCGCCAGAATCCGCTGGCCGATGCGCTGGTAGTAGACATGCTTGCGCTCGACCTTGCCGTCGCTCCAGTTCTGCCAGCGATACTCCGCCTGCTGAATGCCATTGCCCTCTGGCACTTTCAGGGCGTCCTTGAAGGTTTTCTGCAAGTCCGGCCCAAGCACTTCAGACACGTCCCGGCCAATCAGCGCCGACGACGGCCCGCCGCTGGCAAGCATCACGCCCTTGGTGTCGAGCACGAAGACATAACGGTCCTTGTCGACAAACTCACCCTGGCGGCTGAACGCCGCAAAGGCCTTGTCGCCATGCTCGTGGTAGTACGCCAGGGCTTTTTCCAGCAGGGCGATGGCCGCCTTGCTGTCGTCCTTTTCCGTCTCGGCGGCTTGCGCCTGGCCCAGGCACAACAAAAACACGCCGCACAGCAAGGCGAACCTATGCAAAAACCCCATTGCGCATCCCTCGTTCCTGATGGTGTTTCAAGAGCGTAGACGGCAATGGGGGATGTATGGATTTTGAGGAAAACGCAGCGTGCGGCTTTTGTGGCGAGGGGGCTTGCCCCCGTTGCGCTGCGAAGCGGCGCTAAAACCTGCGACCGGTGATGGTCTGGCACACCGCGTTTACTTGTTTTGCGACTGCTGCGCAGCCGAACGGGGGCAAGCCCCCTCGCCACAAAAGCCCCTCGCCTGGTCGGATTACTGCTTGGCGCGCAGTTGCTGCTGCAGGTTCTGGATCTGCGCCTGGAGGGTATTGATGTTGCGGGTGACCTGGCTGCGGAACGCATCGAACTCGGCAGTGTTGGTCGAGCCCTGTGCGGGGGCCGGACGGTTATCCTGCACGCTCTTGACCACAATCATGTCTTGTTCGAGACGTTCGATGGCAGCGCTCGGGTTGCCTTGTTTCTTCAGCGCGCTGATATCGGCGCCCAGGCTCTTGAGCTGTGCATCGAATTTCTCCGAGTCGGACGGCGCATTTTTCAGGGCGACCAATTCAGCACTCAAGGCTTTGACCTCGGCCTGCAACTGCGTATTGGCCGCCTGATGTTCGCTGTCCTGAGCCGTCAACTGCACCAGGCGTTTGTCCACTTCGCTGGTTTGCGCGGTCATTTGTGCCAGTCGCTTGTCCAGATCCGAGGCCTGGCCGGCAACCCCTTGCTGCTGGGCGCTCTGGTCCTGGAGTTTGCTTTCCAGCTGGCGGATTTGCAGCTTCAGGGCTTCGCTGTCGGTGGTGACACTGGTTTGGCTGGCAACCACCTTGCCGGAAATATCCTGCAGGCGCCCGGCCGCTTCCTCGCTGATACGGGCGAAACTTTCCTGGGTTGCCACCAGTTGCTGTTCCATCAGGGAAATCTGCTGAAAGCTCCACCAGGCCAGGCCCGCGAACGCAAAGAACAACGCCCCGACCAATGCCCACAGCGGACCGGTGCTCGCCGCCTTGACCTTCACCACCGGCGCCGTGCGCGGATGCACGACCGAGCGGACAGTGGGCGGATAATCGTCATCGAGAACGTCTGCACGCAAGCTCGGTACATCGTCGAAGTCGTCGTTGGCATCGTTTCGCATGGACATTGAATCAACCCTAATGAATCACATAATGGCTTTATGCCGCGCAGTATAACCCCACAGGCGCAACCATTGACCCCGAAGCCCGTATCCGGTTCAGAAATGGGGGCGCAGTTTGAGCTTCATCAGCGAATATCCTGCGCCTTCCACCAGCCACAGAACTCATCAAGAGCCGTCCAGAGGCTGACCTTGGGATCGTAATCCAGATAATGCCGGGCGCGGCTGATGTCCAGGGTGAAATTTTTCTTCATGACCTGCATGCCCAGCCGCGACAGCGTCGGCTCCGGACGCCCCGGCCACAACTTGCACACCCCCTCGTTGAGCGCCGCCACGCTGTAGGCCAGGCCGTAGGAGCGGTATCGGGTGACCTGTGGGACTTCCATCTTGCGCATGACGTAATTGACCACGTCCCACAAGGGCACCGGCGTGCCGTTGCTGATGTTGTAGACCTTGCCCAGCGCCGAACCGCTGGCCAGCAAACTACTGAGCAACGCCTCGTTGAGGTTTTGCACGCTGGTGAAATCCACTTTGTTCAAACCGTTGCCGATGATTGCCAGGCGCCCTTTGCGCTGCATGTTCAACAGGCGCGGGAAGATGCTCATGTCGCCGGCCCCGGTGACGAAACGCGGGCGCAGGGCCAGGGTTTCGAGGCCGAACTCCTGGGCACCGAAGACTTTTTGCTCGGCCAGGTACTTGGTGGCGGCGTAATGATGTTTGAAACGCTTGGGCACCTGCTCTTCGGTCAGGCCCAGGTGATCGCGACCATCGAAATAGATCGATGGCGACGACAGATGCACCAGCCGCCGAACCCGTTGCTTGAGGCAGGCTTCGACCACGTTCTCGGTGACCTGGACGTTGCCCTGATGGAAGTCCTGATAACGTCCCCATAAACCGACGGCACCGGCGCAATGCACCACGGCCTCGACGTCCGAACACAGCTCGCGCGCCAGTTCCGGGTCGCTCAAATCCCCCGGGATGAACTCGGCTCCGCGGCGTACCAGATGCTCCACACTCTCGGCCCGGCGACCGTTGACCCGCACGTCCAGGCCCTGCTCCAAGGCAAAACGCGCAAAGCGCCCGCCAATGAAGCCGCTTGCGCCGGTAACCAGAATCTTCATGAATTGCTCCTACAGATGCAGCTATAAGCTTCAAGCCATGAGCTGCAAGTTAAATCGAGTGCGCAAGCGCTTCACTTGCGACTTGCAGCTTGACGCTCAAGGCTGCTCCAAGGGCACCAGCCATTGTTTCGACGCGCGTACCAATTGATCGGTGAGTAACCCCAGCAACTGGCCGCCATTGCGCCAATGATGCCAGTACAGCGGCACATCGATCGGCTTATCTGGCAGCAACTCCTGCAATACGCCCCTTTGCAGTTGCTCGCGCACTTGCAGTTCCGGCACCAGCCCCCAGCCGAGTCCAGCTTCCGTCAGACGAATGAAACCTTCGGAGGACGGACATAAATGGTGTTCGAAACCACCCTCGACGCCGAGGGAAGCAAGGTAGCGGTGCTGCAGGAAATCGTCCGGGCCAAACACCAGCGCCGGGGTACGGGCCAACTGATCAGCACGTACGCCTTGCGGGAAATGCCGGGCAATAAAGGCCGGGCTGGCCAGTGCCCGGTAACGCATGGCCCCCAGCAACACGCTGCGCGCGCCGGCCACCGGGCGTTCGCTGGCACAGACACAGGCCGCCACTTCACCGGCGCGCATACGTTTGAGGCCGACGGTCTGGTCTTCGACCACCAGATCCATCAACAGATGTTGCTCGGCGCAAAACTCGCCCACCGCCTGCGCCCACCAGGTGGCCAGGCTGTCGGCGTTCAGGGCGATCCGCAGGCGTTCCGGCAGGCCCTCTTCATCCAGCGCCGGCACCAGGCTTTGCAAATCCCGTTCAAGCAAGCGCACCTGCTGCACATGGTTAAGCAGTCGCCGACCGATTTCCGTCGGCGTTGGTGGCGTGGCCCGCACGAGCACCGGCTGGCCAACCCGTGCTTCCAGCAGCTTGATGCGCTGGGATATCGCCGATTGCGACAGGCCCAGCACCTGGGCCGCCCGTTCAAAACCCGCCTGCTCGACCACGGCCGCCAGGGCAGAAAGCAATTTATAGTCGAACATCAGTTTTCCTAATGAGCGATCAGCAAGATTGGTTTTTCTTATACAGCCTTCCCAAGGACAATGACCAGCAAGAACTCTTGAACAAGGATCACCCACATGGCTGGCGAAACTTCATTGGCAACGCTGCTGCGCAGCATGAGCCCGCAACTTAACGCCGGCGAATACGTGTTCTGCACCTTGCGCGACGGCAAGTTGCCTGCGGATCTGGAGATTGTCGGCAGCTTCCGCGAACAGGAAGGCTTGACCGTGATCCTCGAACGTTCCCTCGCCGAAAAAGCCGGATTGAGCTTCGACTACATCGCCGCCTGGATCACCCTGAACGTGCATTCGGCCCTCGAAGCGGTCGGCCTGACTGCTGCGTTCGCCACGGCATTGGGCAAGGCCGGCATCAGCTGCAACGTGATTGCCGGCTACTACCACGACCATTTGTTTGTCGGTCAGGCCGACGCCGACCGTGCCCTGCAAGTGCTGCGGGATCTGGCAGCCAACGCGGAGTAAAAAATCATGTGGCAAAGTTATCTGAACGGGCTGCTCGTGGCCTTCGGCCTGATCATGGCGATCGGCACCCAGAATGCGTTTGTCCTGGCGCAAAGCCTGCGGCGTGAACATCACCTGCCGGTGGCGGCACTCTGCGTGGCCTGCGACGCCCTGTTAGTGGCCGCCGGCGTATTCGGCCTGGCGACGGTGCTGGCGCAAAACCCGACACTGCTGGCGATCGCCCGCTGGGGTGGCGCAGCGTTCCTGTTGTGGTACGGCAGCCAGGCACTGCGCCGGGCCTTTTCGAAACAAAGCCTTGAGCAGGGCGAGGGCCAGACCGTACGTTCGCTGCGGGCAGTGATGCTCAGTGCGCTGGCAGTGACCTTGCTCAATCCCCATGTGTACCTGGACACCGTTTTGCTGATCGGCTCCCTGGGCGCACAACAAACCGAGCCCGGCGCATATGTAGTGGGTGCGGCCAGTGCCTCGCTGCTGTGGTTTTTCACCCTGGCCCTGGGTGCGGCATGGTTGGCACCCTGGCTCGCCCGCCCCAGTACCTGGCGAATTCTCGATCTGTTGGTGGCGGTGATGATGTTTGCCGTAGCGCTGCAGTTGATCACGGCTATCTGATTCGCGGAACCTCTATTCCACACAGTTGTTGCGTGGTTATGCCGCCCCCCCGGTGCTATGATCCGACTCCCTGCGCCGCAAAGAGTACAAACTCCCCGGCGCTTGTTTGGCCGCCCGTGATCGGCCTTGCGCTCACCGCAACTGACCTGATTAGGAGAATCATCATGGCTTTCGAATTGCCGCCGCTGCCGTACGCACACGATGCCCTGCAGCCGCACATTTCCAAGGAAACCCTGGAATACCACCACGACAAGCACCACAACACCTACGTCGTGAACCTGAACAACCTGGTGCCAGGCACCGAGTTCGAAGGCAAGACCCTGGAAGAAATCGTCAAGACTTCCTCGGGCGGTATCTTCAACAACGCCGCTCAGGTCTGGAACCACACTTTCTACTGGAACTGCCTGGCGCCAAACGCTGGCGGTCAACCAACCGGCGCGCTGGCTGAAGCCATCAACGCTGCTTTCGGTTCGTTCGACAAGTTCAAGGAAGAGTTCAGCAAGACTTCCATTGGCACCTTCGGTTCCGGTTGGGGCTGGCTGGTGAAAAAGGCTGACGGTTCCCTGGCCCTGGCCAGCACCATCGGCGCCGGCAACCCGCTGACCAACGGCGACACCCCGCTGCTGACCTGCGACGTCTGGGAACACGCTTACTACATCGACTACCGCAACGTTCGTCCAAAGTATGTCGAAGCGTTCTGGAACCTGGTCAACTGGAAGTTCGTGGCTGAGCAGTTCGAAGGCAAAACCTTCACCGCTTAATCTCGACGCCAGTCAAAAGAACCCGGCTTTTTAGCCGGGTTTTTTATTGCCCGGGATTTTCAGCGCTCGGCAGGGCCCCTTCGCGAGCAAGCCCCCACACATTGGGTCGGTCTACACCGGACCACTGTGGGAGCGGGCTTGCTCGGGTAGAAACCGGAGACATCCTTTACGTTTTAAACCGGAGACATCGTTTACAGGTATGAAATACGGTCAGGAGGTGCCTGACCATGCCCTGGAATCGAGAGTCCCCAATGGATCAACGAATCAAACTCATAGGCGACTGGCTGCAAGGCAGCTACTCCAAAAGCGAGCTGGCCCGTCACTACGGGCTCAGC
>NZ_JAHBDR010000115.1:0-156140 GCF_019956575.1 Pseudomonas sp. A-R-19 | reverse complement strand
AGATGTGTATAAGAGGCAGGTCCTTGATTGCCTGCAGTTCCTTGCCATCGTGAGCGCGGAAGTACTGGCCGCCGGTGGCCACGGCAATGGCCCGCAGGGCGGGTTCGTCCAGGTCCAGGCTTGGATTGACGCCGAGAAAACCGACCGTGCCACTTTGCTCCGGATCGGCCCCGATGCCGATCGGGTAGATTCTCACGCCTTCCTTGGCTGCCAGCCGTGCGGCAGTGAGGGGGGCGATTTCACCGCCATTGTTGGCGCCGTCGGTGACCAGTATCAGTACGCGGCTTGTGGCCGGACGCAAACGCAGGCGTTTGAGGGCCAGGCCAATGGCATCGCCGATGGCGGTGTTTTTGCCGGCAATGCCGATGCGCGCTTCGTCGAGCCAGACGCGCACGGTGTGCCGGTCGAATGTCAGCGGTGCCTGCAGATAGGCCTGGCTGCCGAACAGGATCAGGCCGACACGGTCACCTTCGCGGCTTTCGAGAAAGTCCCCGAGCAGATGCTGGACCAGTGAGAGGCGACTCACCTCTTCGTCCTGCCACTGCATGTCAGGGAAATCCATGGAGCCGGAAACGTCCACCGCCACCAGCAGATCGCGGCCGCTGGCGGCGATCGGCAACGGGTCGCCGAGCCACTGCGGACGCGCCGCCGCGACCAGCAGCAACAGCCACAGCAAAATGAACGGTGCCTGCTGGCGCCATGCCGGCAGGTTGGCCCGGGCGCGACGCCCGGCGAGGCCTTCCAGATCGCTGAGGAAGCTGACCTTGAGCGCCGGTTCGCCACTGTCGGCCACTGGCAATACGATCCGCATCAGCCACGGCAGCGGCAGAAGGGCGAATATCCACGGCCAGGCGAATTCAAACATGCTTGCGAATCCATGTGTCGATGGCCTGGGTCAGGCCTGCGATGGCCTTGTCGTCGAGTTTGCATTCGGGTTTGTAGGCGCCTTCGACCAGCACCATCCAGCGGGTCAGACCGGCTGCCGGGCAACGGTTGTCGAGGAACGCCAGCCATTTGCGGCCGTTGAGGGTATGGCTCTGGCTGTAGGGGTAGTGGTTGCGGCACAGGCGTTTGAGCAAGCCGTTGAGTTGCTGCAGCCAGGCACCGGCGGGGGCGCCATCGTAAGGCTTGGGCATCAGCGCCAGCTCCGCCAGGGCGGCAAGGCGCACCGGGTCAAGCGGCTGCTCGGCACGCACCACGGGGCGTTTTCTCGGAATAAAGCGACGCAGCTTCCACAGGCCCAGGCCGATCAGCGGCACCAACAAAAGCAGCAACCACCAACCCGGTGCCGGAGGCCAGAATTCCACCGGAGGCGGGGATATCAGGGGTTGCAGTTGATCAAGGCTGCTCATCGACCTTTCCCCGGTTTCTGTGGGTTCAGGTACTCGCGCAGTTGTTCGACCATTTCGCTCTGAGTGCTCAAAGGCATCATCAGCACCCGCAGTTTCTGCGCGAGCAGCTCCCAGCGAGCGATGCGTGCTTCGGCCTGGGCCCGGTAAGTCTGGCGCAGGTCGAAATTCAGCGTGTCGAGTTCCAGTTGCGCACCGCGTTCGGCGAAACGTAGAAGGCCGGCGGCGGGCAGGGCATGATCCAGTGGATCGGACACCGGGAGCAACAACAGGTCGCAATGACGCGATAACAGGCTCAGCTGTTGCTCGGCGCTTTCCGATAGCGCGCGTTCATCGCAAATCACAATGACAAGGCTGCCCGGACGTGACACCTCCCGCGCTCGGCGCAAGGCAATGCCAAAGGCGTCGCGGTCTGGTTCGCTTTCGGTATTCAGCGACTGGTTGACCCGCACCAGTCGGTTGAGCAACTGCAGCAGGCTTTGCTTGCTACGCCGAGGCTTGATTTCGTAATGCTCGTTGTCGCCATACACCAGCCCGCCGACCCGGTCGTTGTGCCCCAGGGCAGCCCAGCCGATCAGGCTCGCAGCCTGGGCGGCGAGCACCGACTTGAACATCAGGCCCGAGCCGAAAAACAGCCGCCGACTTTGTTCGACCATGATGAAAATCGGCCGCTCGCGTTCTTCGTGGAACAGTTTGGTGTGAGGCTCCTGGGTGCGCGCGGTCACGCGCCAGTCAATGGTGCGCACGTCGTCACCAGCCTGATAGACCCGCACCTGATCGAAGTCGACGCCACGCCCGCGCAATTTGGAATGGTGCAGGCCGATCAGCGGGCTGCGCTGGCTCGGCGTGGAAAACAGCTGCACTTCGCGCACGCGATGGCGCATCTCGATCAGGTCGGCGAGGCTGACACGGATGCCCGGCTCGGGCGGCAGGCTGGCGTTCATCGGGGTCAAGCGACGGCTACGACGTCGAGAATCCGCTGGACCACCCGGTCCTGATCGATGCCAGCGGCTTCGGCTTCAAAAGAAAGAATGATGCGATGGCGCAGCACGTCGAACAGCACGGCCTGGATATCTTCCGGGCTGACGAAGTCGCGGCCGGCCAGCCAGGCGTGGGCACGGGCGCAGCGGTCCAGGGCAATCGAGCCGCGCGGGCTGGCGCCGTAGGCGATCCACTCGGCCATCTCCGGGTCGAACTTGGCCGGGATGCGGGTGGCCATGACCAGTTGCACCAGGTATTCCTCCACGGCGTCGGCCATGTACAGACCGAGGATTTCCTTGCGCGCGGCGAAGATCGTCTGCTGGGTAACCCGACGCTCAGGCTTGGCTTCACCGTTCAGGGCTTCGCCGCGGGCCTGTTGCAGGATCTTGCGTTCAACGGTCGCGTCCGGGAAACCGATCTTCACGTGCATCAGGAAACGGTCGAGCTGGGCTTCCGGCAGCGGGTAGGTGCCTTCCTGCTCGATCGGGTTCTGCGTGGCCATCACCAGAAACAGCGGCGACAGCTCATAGGTGCTGCGTCCGACACTGACTTGCCGCTCGCCCATGGCTTCGAGCAGCGCCGACTGCACCTTGGCCGGGGCGCGGTTGATTTCGTCCGCCAGAACCAGGTTGTGGAAGATCGGGCCTTGCTGGAACACGAAACTGCCGGTTTCCGGTCGATAGATTTCCGTACCGGTAATGTCGGCCGGCAGCAGGTCGGGGGTGAACTGGATGCGGTGGAACTGAGCTTCGATGCCTTCGGCGAGTTCTTTGATGGCCTTGGTCTTGGCCAGGCCAGGGGCGCCTTCGACCAGCATGTGGCCGTCGGCGAGCAGGGCGATGAGCAAGCGCTCAACGAGCTTTTCCTGGCCGAGAATCTGCGTTGAAAGAAAGGTTCGCAGCGCGAGCAGCGCTTCACGATGTTCCATCGATGACTGTTCCTGCAAAAGGGTGGCCGAGGACGTTCGAATGACGCCAGGGCTGGGGGCGTTACTTTAATCCATCGCGGGGGGCGGCGACTAACGGCATTTTGCGCAAAGTGCGGGAAATGGGTGGCAATAGCTGTAGGGATTTTCTATAGGTCACAGAATGGCGGTGTTCTTCAGGGCCTCTTCGCGAGCAAGCCCGCTCCCACATTTGATCGCATTCTTACTGGAAGAGCGCGGTCGACTGTGGGAGCGGGCTTGCTCGCGAAGGCGTCAGTCAGTGCGCTGATATTTCAGAGCTGGCTGATATAAGTGCCGGTGCCCTTAAGAATGTTCTGCAAGGTTTCTTCCACTTCCGCCAGATCGCTCGGATCGGTGCTGTGAGTAATTTCCAGCACATCATCCCCATTCAGCGCATCGGCATCGGCGGCAGCAATTTCGATCTTCAACAGGGAAGGGCTAAGGGTGATCTTCACGCCGTCGAGGGTCGAAGGCTCGCCGTCGAGGGTGATTTCCAGCTCGTCCTCATCCGGATAGCGGCTCATCAGGAACATTTCGCCCTGGTCGCTGTGGCAGCAGAGCATGGCCATGTTGTCTTCCTCGTCGTCGCATGGGTTGACGATCAAGAGGGCGGTTTTCATTTTCATGGGAAATTCCTGGCTCGACGAGCGCTGCGAATAAAGACAGGGGCGCAATTCTGCCAGTCTTTAAAAAAAACTGCTCGGCTATAGGCCGTGTCGCGTTGCGATAGCAACAACAGCGAGACATCACTGTGCAATTGTTTTCAGTGTAATTGCCAAGGGCTGGAAGTGTGACCAGTCGTCGGCACTGTAATTTTTGACAGTAGCCATTCTTCGGTTTGAAGCATTAGCTGTAGACCTTGATATTTGCAGCAGCTGTGAGGTGTAGACATGAAGTCGATGAGTAAATGGCAGGGTGCCATGGTTTTCTGTGTTGCTTCGTTGCCTTTGTTGGTGAGTGCGGCCACTCCTGATTATTCACATGTGATGATATTGGTTAAGCGCGATGTTTCATTTTCGGAAAGTCAGGGGCGGGCAGGTGTCAGTAATGATTCACTAAAGGCGCTCAAGCTTCTTGCGCCCCATATGCGGCCGATGGTTCCAGTTTCCGGAAAGAGATCTAGTGCCCAGTTACAGGCGCTGCAAAGACATAGATTGGATCGTTATTTTATCGTTGATACTCGCACCCTCACTAAAAAGCAGGCGGAGGCGTTACTGCTGAAAATCAAGCAAAATCCGGTTGTGGAAGAGGCTGACTTTGAGCCGCGGGTAAATGGCATGCACAACGATAACGGCTCCTCTATTGAGGTTGCTCGTGAAGACATTCCTGATCACACGGGCCGCCAAAATTACCTGCAAGGGAGAGCTGCCGTTTCCCCCTATAAAATCGGGGGTGTCAATGCAGTAGAAGCTTGGAAGGTTTCAGGCGGGAAAGGCGAGGAAATGCAGGTGGTCTCTGCGGAAATTGATCACTGGGCCTACGATCATGTTGATTTGCCAAAGCCTTATTTGGAGATTAACGTCGATGCGGTGACCGGCTCCCATGACACATCGAGCGCTGGCACAATTGTCTCGCAGGAAAATGGCTTTGGTACTACCGGTATCGTGCCTTACGCCAAATTAGGCTATCTGCAGTGGGGGTCGGAGAGATTGGTCCAGTTGGTAGAGCAGTTGGGCGAAGGTGATGTTGTGCAGTTGGGTGTGCAATATGATTACACGCCATTTAAACAAATAGATTGCACGGAAAATTGTATGATGCCGTTGGAGTACAATAAGGTAGTGCGCGATACGGTTGCCTATATCACTGAAGAAAAGGGCGCGCATGTAGTTTTGGCGGCGGCGAATGGTGATATAAATTTGGATCACGAATACTTCCAGGGTTACTTTGATCGAAATATTTTTGATTCCGGCGCAATTTATGCCGGTGCTGTCGAACCTAAGACGGGTCTTAGAGCCTGGTACTCTGAATATGGTAGCCGCGTGGATATGTTCAGTTGGGGGGAGAATGTAACAACTACTTCATGGCGTAGAAGTAATCCTACGACGGCATATACCCATACTTATGCCGGTACTTCTTCAGCCAACCCGATCCTTGCCGGTGTCATTGCCTCTTTGCAAGGGGTCGCCCGTGCCAATGGCCTGGGCAATATCCCACCGAAAGTACTCCGTGAACTCCTCGTTGAAACGGGCTACCCGCAGATCAACGGCAATCGGACAGAAATCGGGGTTCAGCCCGATCTCGATGCCGCCATCAAGAAAATGCTGGCAGACGGGGCCGACAAACCACCTACAGGACGGCTTGCCTTGCCAGAGGAAGTAGCATCGGGCGAGACGTTTAGCGCACATGTCTATGCGGAGTCTCCCTCAAACAAACCACTGACTTATCGTTGGACCGCCACCAGGTTTTTGCCGCCGATAGGGAATGGGGAGTCGATGTCTTTCACCGCGCCAACAGTCACTGCCGATACCACAGGCACCCTTTCCGTGGATGTTTCCGACGGCACTCATACCCTCAATCTGGCGGAACATGTGACCATCAAAGCGCCTGTCGGGGCGGGGGAGTGTGGCGACATCCCGGTGTGGGATGCCGGCAAGGTTTATGCCGTCTACGCAGAGGAGGTGGCGTACAAGGAGAAGAAATACAAACAAAACTTCCACAACCTCAATAAGCAACCGGATCTCCATTCAGCTGCGTTTGGCAAGGAGTGGCAGCTCGGGGTTGATTGCCCGTAACAAGGTCATTGGCGGATTTGTGTTGTTGCCTATACCGAAATTTTCAACTGGCGGGGAGCGCTGAGGTTCAGTGAACCCACCAGCAAGCGTGATCAAGTCATCGTCGTTAAACACGGCATCGTTCGCCACCGCTCCAGAAGCGGTCGGTTAGTTTCTCTTCCCTCCCCAAGCTGCTCATCCGAGTTCTGAGATCGTGTCGTGAACGGGCAGAGTGTTACTGGTCATTTCTGGTACGCATGTCCCGTAAAACCGGACGGAAAACCGTCATTTTTCTGTGCGAATGCTAGTGTTGTTCGATGCGCATGCCTTGAGCAGCGTACCGATGACCGAATATGTCGCAGCACCGCAAGCATGGGCCTTGCCGCACTCGTTAAGCTGCGCAACGGATGAGCACCCGTAAAGACATTGCGCCGCACCCGGCCCAGTCGTTTTTGCAGATGCCCATTCACGGAAGGTGAATGTGACCTGAGTGTCTCGTCCAGCTTCACCCACCTGTCACCCTGTTTCCTCTGCCCGAGAATCAGGAGCCGGGTGACGGCTAGCTTTGAAACGTAGCCCCGAAAGGGGTTTCGCGCGACGCTTTCATCAATAACAAGCCCAAGCGGAGTACCACAGATGGCGTTCTTCACCGCAGCCAGCAAAGCCGACTTCCAGCACCAACTGCAAGCGGCACTGGCGCAGCACATCAGTGAACAGGCACTGCCACAAGTGGCGCTGTTCGCTGAACAATTCTTCGGCATCATTTCCCTTGACGAGCTGACCCAGCGTCGGTTGTCCGACCTCGCTGGCTGCACCCTTTCTGCATGGCGCCTGCTTGAGCGCTTTGATCACGCGCAACCGCAAGTGCGCGTCTACAACCCTGATTACGAACGTCACGGCTGGCAGTCGACCCACACCGCGGTCGAAGTGCTGCACCACGACCTGCCATTCCTGGTGGACTCGGTGCGTACCGAGCTGAACCGTCGTGGCTACAGCATCCATACCCTGCAAACCACCGTGCTGAGCGTGCGTCGTGGCAGCAAGGGCGAGTTGCTGGAAATCCTGCCAAAAGGCACCCAGGGCGACGACATTCTGCAAGAGTCGTTGATGTACCTGGAAATCGACCGCTGCGCCAACACCGCCGAGCTCAATGTGCTGAGCAAGGAACTGGAGCAGGTGCTCGGTGAAGTCCGCGTGGCCGTTGGCGATTTCGAGCCGATGAAGGCCAAGGTCCAGGACATCCTGACCAAGCTGGACAATAGCCAGTTCGCCGTCGATGGTGACGAGAAGAGCGAAATCAAGAGCTTCCTGGAATGGCTGGTGGGCAACCACTTCACCTTCCTCGGCTACGAAGAGTTCGTGGTCAGCGACGAAGCCGATGGCGGCCACATCGTCTATGACAAGGATTCTTTCCTTGGCCTGACCAAGCTGCTGCGTGCCGGCCTGACCTACGATGACCTGCGCATCGAAGACTACGCCGTGAACTACCTGCGCGAACCGACCCTGCTGTCGTTCGCCAAGGCCGCGCACCCAAGCCGTGTACACCGTCCGGCTTACCCGGACTACGTATCGATCCGCGAAATCGATGCCAACGGCAAGGTCATCAAGGAATGCCGTTTCATGGGCCTGTACACCTCGTCGGTGTATGGCGAGAGCGTGCGGGTGATCCCGTACATCCGCCGCAAGGTCGAGGAAATCGAACACCGCTCCGGCTTCCAGGCCAAGGCTCACCTGGGCAAGGAACTGGCGCAGGTGCTCGAAGTGCTGCCGCGCGACGATCTGTTCCAGACCCCGGTGGACGAGCTGTTCAGCACCGTGATGTCGATCGTGCAGATCCAGGAACGCAACAAGATTCGCGTGTTCCTGCGCAAAGACCCGTACGGCCGCTTCTGCTACTGCCTGGCCTACGTGCCGCGTGACATCTACTCCACCGAAGTGCGCCAGAAGATCCAGCAAGTGCTGATGGATCGCCTGAAAGCGACCGATTGCGAGTTCTGGACCTTCTTCTCCGAGTCCGTGCTGGCCCGCGTGCAACTGATCCTGCGCGTCGACCCGAAAAACCGTCTCGACATCGACCCGCTGCTGCTGGAAAAAGAAGTGGTGCAGGCCTGCCGCAGCTGGCAGGACGACTACGCCGCCCTGACCGTCGAAAGCTTCGGCGAAGCCCACGGCACCAACGTGCTGGCCGACTTCCCGAAAGGCTTCCCGGCCGGTTACCGCGAGCGCTTCGCAGCCCACTCGGCTGTGGTCGACATGCAGCACCTGCTGAGCCTGAACGAAAAAAATCCGCTGGTGATGAGCTTCTACCAGCCGCTGGGCGGGGTGTCCGGCCAGCGCATGCTGCACTGCAAGCTGTACCACGCCGATACCCCGCTGGCGCTGTCCGACGTGCTGCCGATCCTGGAAAACCTCGGCCTGCGCGTGCTGGGTGAGTTCCCGTATCGCCTGCGTCACAACAACGGCCGCGAGTTCTGGATTCACGATTTCGCGTTCACCGCCGCCGAAGGCCTGGAACTCGACATCCAGCAACTCAACGACACGCTGCAGGACGCCTTCGTCCACATCGTGCGTGGCGAAGCCGAGAACGACGCGTTCAACCGTCTGGTGCTGACTGCCGGCCTGCCATGGCGCGACGTGGCGCTGCTGCGTGCCTACGCCCGCTACATGAAGCAGATTCGTCTGGGCTTCGACCTGGGCTACATCGCCAGCACCCTGAACAACCACACCGACATCGCTCGCGAGCTGACCCGGTTGTTCAAGACCCGTTTCTACCTGGCACGCAAGCTGACCGGCGACGATCTGGAAGACAAGCAACAACGCCTGGAGCACGCGATTCTGGCTGCCCTGGACGACGTTGCAGTCCTGAACGAAGACCGCATCCTGCGTCGCTACCTGGACCTGATCAAGGCCACCCTGCGTACCAACTTCTACCAGACCGATGCCAACGGCCATAACAAGTCGTACTTCAGCTTCAAGTTCAACCCGCACTTGATTCCTGAACTGCCGAAGCCTGTTCCGAAATTCGAAATCTTCGTTTACTCGCCGCGCGTCGAAGGCGTGCACCTGCGCTTCGGCAACGTGGCCCGTGGCGGTCTGCGCTGGTCCGACCGTGAAGAAGACTTCCGTACCGAAGTCCTCGGCCTGGTAAAAGCCCAGCAAGTGAAGAACTCGGTGATCGTGCCGGTGGGTGCGAAGGGCGGCTTCCTGCCGCGTCGCCTGCCACTGGGCGGCAGCCGTGACGAGATCGCGGCCGAGGGTATCGCCTGCTACCGCATTTTCATTTCCGGTCTGCTGGACATCACCGACAACCTGAAGGACGGCGCGCTGGTGCCACCGGCCAACGTCGTGCGTCATGACGACGATGACCCGTACCTGGTAGTGGCGGCGGACAAGGGCACTGCGACCTTCTCCGACATCGCCAACGGCATTGCCATCGACTACGGCTTCTGGCTGGGTGACGCGTTTGCGTCCGGTGGTTCGGCCGGTTACGACCACAAGAAGATGGGCATCACCGCCAAGGGCGCGTGGGTCGGCGTACAGCGCCACTTCCGCGAGCGCGGCATCAATGTCCAGGAAGACAGCATCACCGTGGTTGGCGTCGGCGACATGGCCGGCGACGTGTTCGGCAACGGCTTGTTGATGTCCGACAAGCTGCAACTGGTCGCGGCCTTCAACCACCTGCACATCTTCATCGACCCGAACCCTGAGCCTGCGAATAGCTTCGCCGAGCGTCAGCGCCTGTTCGACCTGCCGCGTTCGGCCTGGTCGGACTACGACACCAGCATCATGTCCGAAGGCGGCGGTATCTTCTCGCGCAGCGCGAAGAGCATCGCGATTTCCGAGCAGATGAAAGAGCGCTTCGACATCCAGGCCGACAAGCTGACCCCGACCGAACTGCTGAACGCCTTGCTCAAGGCTCCAGTGGATCTGCTGTGGAACGGCGGTATCGGTACTTACGTCAAGGCCAGCACTGAAAGCCACGCCGATGTCGGCGACAAGGCCAACGATGCACTGCGCGTGAACGGCAACGAACTGCGCTGCAAAGTCGTGGGCGAGGGCGGTAACCTGGGCATGACCCAGCTGGGTCGCGTCGAGTTCGGCCTCAATGGCGGCGGTTCCAACACCGACTTCATCGACAACGCCGGTGGCGTGGACTGCTCCGACCACGAAGTGAACATCAAGATCCTGCTGAACGAAGTGGTTCAGGCCGGCGACATGACCGACAAGCAACGTAATGAGTTGCTGGCGAGCATGACCGACGAAGTCGGTGGTCTGGTGCTGGGCAACAACTACAAGCAGACCCAGGCCCTGTCCCTGGCAGCCCGTCGTGCCTTGCCGCGGATTGCCGAGTACAAGCGCCTGATGAACGATCTGGAAGGTCGCGGCAAGCTGGATCGCGCCATCGAGTTCCTGCCGGCCGAAGAAGCCATCAACGAGCGCGTCGCTGAAGGCCATGGCCTGACCCGTGCCGAGCTGTCGGTGCTGATCTCGTACAGCAAGATCGACCTCAAGGAGCAGCTGCTGGGCTCCCTGGTACCGGACGACGACTACCTGACCCGTGACATGGAAACCGCTTTCCCGCCAACCCTGGTGAGCAAGTTCTCCGCGGCCATGCGTCGTCACCGTCTGAAGCGCGAAATCGTCAGCACCCAGATCGCCAACGACCTGGTCAACCACATGGGCATCACCTTCGTTCAACGACTCAAAGAGTCGACCGGCATGAGCCCGGCGAACGTGGCCGGCGCCTACGTGATCGTGCGCGACATTTTCCACCTCCCGCACTGGTTCCGTCAGATCGAGAACCTGGACTACCAGGTTTCCGCCGACGTTCAACTGGAGCTGATGGACGAGCTGATGCGCCTGGGCCGTCGCGCCACGCGCTGGTTCCTGCGTACCCGTCGCAACGAGCAGAACGCTGCCCGTGACGTCGCGCACTTCGGTCCGCACCTGGCAGCGCTGGGCCTCAAGCTCGACGAACTGCTGGAAGGTCCGACCCGCGAAGGCTGGCAGACCCGTTACCAGGCCTACGTCGCGGCTGGCGTGCCTGAGTTGCTGGCGCGCATGGTTGCAGGCACCACTCACCTGTACACCCTGCTGCCGATCATCGAGGCTTCCGACGTGACCGGCCAGAACGCAGCGGACGTGGCCAAGGCCTACTTCGCGGTGGGCAGCGCGCTGGACATCACCTGGTACCTGCAACAGATCAGCGCTCTGCCGGTTGAAAACAACTGGCAGGCCCTGGCCCGTGAAGCGTTCCGTGATGACGTCGACTGGCAGCAACGTGCAATCACCATCTCGGTCCTGCAACAGGGCGACGGTACCCAGGACGTGGAAACACGGCTCTCCCTGTGGATGGCGCAGCACGAAAGCATGATCGAACGCTGGCGCGCCATGCTGGTGGAAATCCGTGCCGCCAGCGGCACCGACTACGCCATGTACGCGGTAGCCAACCGCGAACTGCTCGACCTGGCGTTGAGCGGTCAGGCGGTAGTGCCTGCCGCTGTCGCCGCCGAGCTGGAACCGGCTGCCTGATCAGGCGTTGAATGAAAAAACCCCGCATCGAGAGATGCGGGGTTTTTTTGCCGCAGGTTTTTGTGGTGAGTGATCGGACGCCTTCGCGAGCAAGCCCGCTCCCACAGTTGATCGCATTCTAATGTGGGAGCGGGCTTGCTCGCGAAGAGGCCCGCGGGATCAATACAACTTCTGGCTTGTTTCAGTATCAATCATCGACACATTACTTGTCGGGCTGGTCAGCAAATTGCTGAGCGACTGGTCAAACTTTTGCAGGGCCCTTACTTGCACGCTCTGTTGTTCGTTAATGTCCGCAACTATCTCTTCGCTGCGTTTATAGTCGGCCCATACCGGACTAAGTGCTTTGGCGTCATGCCCTTGTGCAGTGCCGATGTAGTTGAAGTTTTTGTCATAAAAGTCCGCACTGACGTCCGCCTGGATGTCCGAACTGCGCGACGTCATCAGTTGACTGCGGGTGTCGACCACCGCCATTACATCCGGCTTTGCCGCCCTGAGGCTCTGCATGTCCGGGTATACGATAACCGAGCCGAACTGCCGCTCCAGGGAGGCCTTGACCCAATCCACCGCCTGGTCTGGCCTGGAGGTGGCTACGTAGGCGTCATGAATCGGCTGCACCAGCAAGCTCTGGCCGAAGCCGGTGCCGGCATTGGCTTGATAATCCTGAAGGTAGGCACGATTGGTCTGAGTGGATTGGCTGTAGATCACGCCCAAGGAAACATGACGACCGTTGGTGATGAGGGTGGCGCCGCTGCGACCGACCGGTTCGGTGAAGATGCTGTTCAGGGAAGTGACTGCTTTCGGGGCGGTGGGTACGGAGCAGCCGGTTAAAACAACCGCTAGTGTCAGCGTACTGGCAAGCGCAAGTTTCATGGTGTTTCTCCAGTGAAACAATTCAGTCGAAAGTTGAAGTTGCCGGTGTTGTACCGGCGGTGACTCAAGACTAAACCCGAAATGATTTAATTAAATAGCCAATGTTCGCGCTTCTCCGGTGGCCAATAGTTTTGTTTGGTTTAACCCTTTGCGGTTAATTGCCTCGGGAAATAAAAAAGCCCGAATTCGCGATTCGAGCCTTTTTATTTATAGCTGTAGGTTCAGCCATCAGTGTTCCAAGGGGATCAACACTTTTTCATCCGGGGCCAATACCATGAACACCAGCAGCTTGGCCGGCAGGGTCGCGCTGGCGTTTTTCGACACCAAGTGTTCCGATCCGGCCGGCTCGTACCAGAACTCACCGGCCTTGTAGGTCTTCGCAGGCTCGCCTTTGACCTGGGAAACGATCGCGCCCGAGAGGACATAGGCCATGGCGGTGCCATCGTGTTTATGGGCGATGGACGACTGGCCGGGTTGGTAATCGACTTCGATCATCAGCGCTTTTTTACCAGGGGCGTTTTTCAACATTTCGTCCTGCAGGACAGTGACTTTTTCCGACGGGTCATGGGCAAAGGCCGATGCACAAAACATCAGGGCCAAGGCGGCAAGGGGGGCAGCACGGAAGCGCAACACGTTCATGGTTCTTTACCTGCGGTGGGTTAGTTGTTGAAAACAACAGTAGTCCGCAAGCGGTAGCGATCAAACAGCCAATACTCGGGAAGGCGAGGGGACCAATGACAGGCGATAGCGGGGGAGGGTGGAAAATATTGTGGCGAGGGAGCTTGCTCCCGCTGGGCCGCGAAGCGGCCCCAAATCCAGCCTGCGCATTGGGTCAGGCAGACCGCGTTTGCCGGTTTTGCGTCGGCTGCGCAGACGAGCGGGAGCAAGCTCCCTCGCCACAGGAGTGGGTCAGGGGATCGGGAATCGCCCTCGCCACAGGAATGGGTCAGACGATCGGGAAGCTGTTGAAGTCCACCGAATTGGCCAGTTGGCTGTCGATCAGGCTGATAAAACCCTGGACTTCCGGGCAGTTGAAGTGCGACCGCATGGCCGCTTCCGATTGCCAGCGGGCGCTGACGGTCCAGCGATTGGTGTCCTCGGGGCAGCGGTCGACCATATAGGTATCGCAGCCCGGTAGTTCACGCAGGGTTTCGACAATTTTTTGCAGTTGCTTGCCCAGTTCATCCGAGCGCCCGGCGGCGGCCTGCACCTGTACTGTATTGATCACTTCATAGGACATTGCTCACACTCCTGAATCAGGCCGGACGAATCCTGCTCATTGAGGGATAACGCCTATGCAGGATAGGCCTGCCTCCGGGGACCGCCAATAGCCAATCACCGGATAAAGCCGCAGGCCAATCCGTCAGGCGACCTGCTGCAGAATGTCGCGCAAACGGTCCAGGGCAGTGTCGATGTCGAGGGTTTCGATGGCGCCAAAACCCAGGAAAAGCCCGGCCTTGGGCGCTTCCTGATAGAAAAAGCTGTCGATGGCATAGAGTCCGACTTCGACTTTTTTCGCCAGTTCGATCACTAATGGAATATCCATCGGCACTTTGCACATCACCACCATGTGGAATCCGGCAGTGGATGGCACCGCCTCAAACCAGGGCGATAGGTCGTCGGCCATGCGCGTCAGGATCCGCTCGCGACGCCCGGCGTAGATCGTATGGCAGCGGCGGATGTGCTTGAGCAGGCAGCCTTCGGCGATGAACTTGGCCAGTGCCCATTGCGGCAGGGTCGACGTGTGCAGGTCGGTGAGCTGTTTGGCGCGCACCACGGCCTCCAGGATCGCTGGCGGCAGGATCGCATAGCCGAGCCGCAGTTCCGGCAGCAGGGTTTTGGAAAAGGTCCCGACGTAAGCGACGATCCCCCGTTCGTCCATGCTTTGCAGGGAATCGGTGGGGCGGCCTTCATAGCGAAATTCGCTGTCGTAGTCGTCCTCGATAATGATCGCGCCCAACTCATGGGCCTTGGCCAGCAATGCGACACGGCGCGCCTGACTCATGGCGATGCCCAGCGGAAACTGGTGCGAAGGGGTGACGTAGATCAGCCGTGTGCCGCGAGGAATCTTGTCCACCACAATGCCTTCGGCGTCCACCGGTACGCCAATCACCGTGGCGCCATGGGAGCCGAACAGCAGCCGCGCCGGCGGGTAACCGGGGTCCTCCATGGCGACCAGGCTGCCCGGGCTGATCAGCACCCTGGCAATCAGGTCCAGCGCCTGCTGCGCACCATTGCACACCACGACATCCTCGTCCTGGCAATTGACCCCGCGGGAGAACGCGATGTGCCGCGCAATGGCATTGCGCAGGGCCGGCAAGCCCTCGGGCAGGCTGTAGTAGCCCTTGGAGCCGGCTATCTGGCGCAGTGCGTGAGAGGTGCAGCGCCGCCAGTCATCCTGGGGAAACTGGCCCTTGCTGGTGGCGCCGCCAATGAAGTCGTAGCGCAACGAGCCTTCCAAGGTCGGATGACGCAGGAACACCGGCAGGTTGCGCCAGGACTCGATCACGTCGAAACCGGCAAGCTCGTCATGGCTTTGTTTGCGCAACACCTTCGATGTGCGCGCGTTGACGTAGGTGCCTTTGCCGACCACCCCGGTGAGGAAGTTTTCATAGGTCAGTTGAGCGTAGGTGTCGGAAATGGTCTTGCGCGAAATGCCCAGTTGTTCGGCCAGCAGACGGCTGGGCGGCAGTTGTGTCCCGGCGGCCAGGCGACCGGATTCGATGGCGCTGCGCAGTTGGTTGTACAACTGGCCGGCCAGGTCCTTGCGGCCATTGATGACAACATGTAGTTCCATACCGGCGAGGCTCCGGGAATGTTGAGGCGCGTGTGCGTCGCGCAAGATTACCCTTATCCGCTTGTCGTGCAGAAGTTGTGCAGTGGAAAAACCGTCAATTGGTCTGGCGGCGGTGGTCCACGGGGAAATCGCGTAATTGGATCTGTCCTGCTTTTGCGCTTGCGATTACCGTAAGAATCACATCACAGCTGCACGAGATCGCTCCATGACCCTTCGCCTGGATTACTACAGTGCGTCCCCCAAGGCGATGAAAGCCATGATCGCCATGGAGGCCCTGACCAGCAGCTTGAGCATCGAGCAGGGCCTGCTGCACCTGATCAAGATTCGTGCCTCCCAGCTCAATGGCTGTGCCTTTTGCACCGACATGCACTCGGTGGATGCAAGGCGCCTGGGCGAAAGCGACCGGCGTCTGTATTCCATTGTGGTCTGGTGCGACAGCAACTTTTTCAATCCGCGCGAAAGAGCCGCGCTGGCCTGGACCGAGGCGGTCACCTTGCTCTCCGAAAGCCACGTGCCGGACGATGTCTACGCCCAGGCCCGTGAGCAGTTCAGCGAATGCGAAATGGTCGACCTGACCATCGCCGTCACCACCATCAACAGCTGGAATCGCCTGGCCGTGAGCTTTCGGCAAACGCCCAGCGCCTGAGTCCTTGTCATATCAGGTTCATGAACGATGCGCAGGATGGAACTGTCAGTCTGGTCGACAGGGAGTCCGCGATGTCAGTCATGCAAACCAGCGCCCACCAGGGGGTTACCGAGTATCGCGTAGCCATTGATAAAAACGCGTCCTGGCGCCAGATGGCGGCGGCAATCGACCCCGAACTGGCGCTGTGTTTCACCGCCAGTGCCCGTTGCGGTTGTTTCATGCAGGCCGCCCGCAGTCTCAACATCAAGGCCACCCGTCTGCGCCGGCAACTGGTGCTGCTGGAAACGCAACTGCAGTGCTCGCTGTTCAACCAGTCCGACAATGGTTTGAGTCTCAGCCGCGATGGCTTGCGCTTGCACGCACAATTGATCGCCCTGGCCCATGAGCGTGATTTGCCGGTGATCGAGCAGCCGCTGATTCGGTTGGCCGTGGCGGATTCCATCCTGCATGACATTCTCGGACGTGACCTGGTTGCACTGCTGCGGCGCAACGCCAGCGTGCGCCTGGACATCATCACGCTCGACAGTGAATTGTCATTGCAGGCGGTCAGCGCCGACGTGGTGGTGTGGCTGGGCGAGACTGAATCGCCGTTACCGGGGCCGAGCTTTGCCACCACCGAACCGCGGCGCCTGGCGCAACTCGATTACCTGCCGCACATTGCCAAGCGCTACTCGCGGGTGGCAGCCAGGCCGGAATGCCTGGATGAGCTGGCTGACTTTCTCCTGGTGCAATGGCGACAGGATTGCCAGATAGAAAGCTTCCGGCCATGGAATGCACTGGTGGATCAGCGTCTGGCCGGCGCGGTGCAATTGCAATCCTGGGAGCTGATGCTGGAGATGATCCGTTGCAGTGCCTGCATCGGCCTGCTACCGCACTACATGAGCCACTTCGACCGCGGACTGATCGCCTTGCCGGGTTTGTTTGGCCAGCCGATGCGGCGTCAGGTGTGGATGGCGGTCAATGCCGAGTCACAGGGTCAAGCGCAGGTAAAGATGATCGTCGAGTTGATCGAAAACACCTTCGCCGAGCGTCGCGATTGGTTCGAGTGAAGATGTTTTGGCAAGCTGCAATCCCACAAAGGTTTCGTTCGGGATACAGTGAACGGCCATGTCTGCTTCAAGGATGATTCACCCATGCCGACCACCGAACCCGTTTTCACCCTCGAACGCTTCAACGAATCCCATATCGAAGGCATCACGGCGCTGTACAACGATCCGGCAATCGCCCGGCAGACCCTGCAAATGCCGTTTCAGTCCACCGAGCTCTGGCGCAGTCGCCTGGCGCTGGATAACGAGCGCCTGGTGAAAGTGGTGGCCCTGCATCAGGGCACGGTCATCGGCAACATTGGCCTGGAGCAGTTCTCACGCATTCGTCGCAACCATGCCGGCAGTTTCGGCATGGGCGTTGCGGTCGAGTGGCAGGGCAAGGGCGTGGGCTCGAAGCTGCTCGCGGCGGCACTGGATATCGCCGACAACTGGATGAACCTGCAACGCGTCGAGCTTTCGGTATTTGCCGATAACGAAGCGGCCATTGCGCTGTATCGCAAGTTCGGCTTCGAAACCGAGGGCCTGTTGCGTGATTACGCCGTGCGCGACGGCGTCCTGGTGGACACCTTGAGCATGGCGCGCCTGCGTCGCCCGCCCAAGGCCGGTTGAGTCAGTCGCCCAGGGCGAACGCCACCGCAGCTCGGGCATGCAGCTCGGTGGTGTCGAGCAAGGGCAGGGCGCTGTGTTCGGGTTTGATCAGCAAACCGATTTCCGTGCAGCCCAGGATGATCGCCTGGGCGCCGCGCTGCTCCAGCGACGCGATGACCTGTTGATACTCCCGGCGTGAGGCTTCGCTGATCACGCCGACGCACAACTCGTCGTAGATGATCCGGTGCACGGCCTGGCGCTCATCGGCTTGCGGCACCAACACGGTCAAGCCCCGGGCGGCAAGGCGTTCCTTGAGGAACTCCTGCTCCATGGTGAACGCGGTGCCCAGCAAGCCCACCTTCAATGCCCCGGCCTCGACCGCAGCCTGGGCGGCCGGATCGGCGATGTGCAGGAAAGGAATGTCGATGGCGGCCTGAATTTGCCCGGCGACCTTGTGCATGGTGTTGGTGCACAACACCACGCAATCGGCGCCTCCGGCCTGCAGGCGCTGCGCGGCATCCACCAGGATCAACGCCGCATCGTCCCAGCGACCGGCGTGCTGAGCCTGTTCGACAGGGCCGAAGTCGACGCTGTACATGAGCAACGTTGCCGAACGCAACGGCCCGAGGCGCTCGCGGACCTGCTGGTTGATCAGGCGGTAATACTCGGCGCTGGACTCCCAGCTCATGCCGCCGATTAGGCCGATGGTGCGCATGCTGTGCTCCTGTTCAGGGCTGACGGGTGCCTACAGTGCCCGCGAACACGCCATTGCGCAAACCCCTGGCGTACCTCTTGGCTATTAGTCGCACACCGGGGGCACGCATCTGCCATGCTCAATGTCCGCAGCATCGCTCCAACCAAAGGAACACCGCAATGGACGACGTACAGCAACTGGGCGAAATGCTTCGCCACTATGCAGAAAGCGAAGCGCACAAGAAGCAACTGTTTGAATCCCAGTCGGCTAATTGGGGGGCGCGTATCAGTGAGCTGTTCGATCAGATCGGGCAATGGCTGGAGCCGGTGCAGGCGCCCAATCTGCTGGAGGTGAACCGCGAAGCGTATGTCGCCTCGGGCCCCAGCATTCCTGTGGAGACTTCGACATTCAAGACCGAGAAGCTGTCCATTGTGATTGCCGGCAAACCGGTGGAATTTGTCCCGGAAGTGATGGGGGCGGGTGGGCAGATTTCATTGGCGGTGATGGGATTGACCGCTGCGCGTTTCGGCAGTGTCTCGCTGGTTTGCCAACCGCCTTCCAATAGCTGGCAGTGGCGCAAGACCAATGGGTTGAAGGACCCGGATGTGTTCCCGTTCGATGCGAATTTTCTCGCGCAGCAGTTGCAGGTCTTGATTCCCCGGGATCGTGGCTGAGACAAGAAATCCTGTGGGAGCGGGCTTGCTCGCGAAGGGGCCGTCAGCCCCACATCATCATCATTTGCAGGCAGATTGCCTTCGCGAGCAAGCCCGCTCCCACATTGGCTTGCCGATAGAAAGCGCTGATCAGACAGCGCTTTGAGCCCCGCATCATTTCAACGCCGGATCCCCCATGTTCATTTTCTTCCAGCCCTGCAACAGCACCTGCGCCTTGGGTTCCTGCCCGTTGTCCAGGTAGTACTGCATCAACGACAAGCGGGCATTGCGGTTGGCCGGTTGCACCTTCAACAGCCGTTCCAGCTCCTCGCACGCTTCATCAATTTTGCCGCTGTCATGCAGGGCCACCGCCAGCACGTAGCCGAATTGCCCGCTCTGTGGTTCCAGTTTCGCGGCCTGGCGCAGGTACGGCATGGCTTGAGCCGCCTGGCCCGCACGAATCAGCGCGAGGCCCTGGGTGTGTTGCAGCAGGCCTGAGTCGGGGTGGTCCTTGAGGCTTTGCGCCAGCAGGGCATGGCCTTCCTGACTGCGCCCGTTGGCCTCCAGCCACTGCACCAGCGTCACCAGCGCCGGGAAGAAATCCGGGTCGCGTTGCAGGGCTGCGCGCAGGAAACCTTCGACTTCGGCATTGCGACCGCTGGCCTGGTACAGCATCGCCAGGTTGAGGTTCGCTTCGGCGCGTTCGAGCAGGTTTTTCTGCACCGTCTCGTATTCGCCGATGGCGGCATTCCAGCTGTCCTGAGCCGTGCCCAGGCCGGTGCGCGCGACACTGAGCAAATCCCGGGCGGCGGCGATGCGCACGGCTCTCACCGGGTCATTCAACAAGGGGGTCAGCAGCGGCGCGCGTTCCGGTGGCGGCAGGAATGCGCTGATCGCGCGGATGGCGCTCTCGCGGACTTGCGGCGCCGGGTTGCCCAGGTCCTTGGTCGCCAGTTTCAACGCCTGTTCGCTCGGGTACGCCGGCAGTTCGGCCAGCAGCGTCGCCCGTTGAATCGCTGGCAGGTTGCTGCGTTGCAGTTGCTCGAACAATGCCTGCGCGGCGCCGGCCTGCCCATTGCGAATCAGCCACAGGCTTTCGTCGTAGCGAGGGGCCTGGACCGCGCTGGCATTGGCGGTGTTCCACAGTTTGAACTGCTCGGTGACCTTGTCGCCGGCCTTGCCCTGGTGGCAGGTCAGGCAAGCGTCCGGTGTACCGAGTTTTTTCGCCCGCTCGGGGTTGGGGATGCTGAAGCTGTGGTCATGCCGGAAGTCGTTGCCCATGTAGAACTTGCCGGGCATGTGGCAATCCACGCACTGCGAACCCGGTTGGCCCATGGTGTGGCGAGTGTGTTCGATGGAGTCGTAGTTTTTCGCTTGCAGGCCCTTGCCGTCGACGCCTTCCACGGTGGTTTTGCCGGCGGTGTTATGGCATTGCAGGCAGACGCCGTTGCCCGGCGCTTTCAACTGGGTGCTGTGCGGGTTGTGGCAGTTGCTGCAGCGCACGCCCTTGTCGAACATTTTGCTCTGGGCGAAGGAGCCGTGTTCGAACACTTCGTCCTGGATCTTGCCGTCCAGCGCGTACAGCTCACGGGTCAGGACACTCGGCAGGTAGTCGTCCATCAGGCGCTTGCCGACCGTAAAGCCGTCGTCCAGCGGTGCGCGGCGCGAGTGACAGCGGGCGCAGGTCTCGATTTCGACGGTGGCGTTCTTGTCCTTGAGGTCGACGGCGAAGCCGGCATGGATCAGGTCGGTTTTCTTAGCCGTCCATTCCAGGTGACTGGATGCCGGACCGTGGCAGGCCTGACAGCCGACACCGAGGCTGTTCCAGTGGCTGTCGAAGGTGTTTTTTGCCGCATCGAAATTGCGTTTGAAACCGGTGGTGTGGCACTCGACGCACATGAAGTTGGCGTTCTGGCTCGGTTTGCTCCAGTGCAGCGGGTTCTTGAAGTTCACACCCTGGCCCGGATACAGGTGAAACCAGCGCTGTTTCTCGGTATCCCAGGCGATGCCAAGGGCTTGCAAGCGGCCTTCGCCGACCTCGATCAGGTATTGCTGCAACGGGGCGATGCCAAAGGCATAGGCCACCTTGAAGTCGGCGTTCTTGCCGTCGATGCCCGGGGTATTGACCCAGAACTCGTCACCTTTGCGCGAGAACACCGTGGTCTCTTTTTCGGCCTTGAAGGTGACATTGTTGAAGTCGCCGAGCAGGGTGTCGGCGTTGGCTACCTGCATCGCCAATTGGTGATGGGAGCCTTGCCAGTCCTTGACCTGTTCGCCGTGGCAGCCCTGGCATTGTTGCTCGTCGACCATTTTCGCCGGTGCGACAGCGACCGGTTGCGGCTTGGCCGGTTCAACGACCGGAGCGCTGACAGGGGCAGGCTTGAGCGGCGTGGGTGTGCTGCTCAGCAAAAACCAGCCAATACCCGCCACAGCGAGCAGCAAGATGCCGATGGTGACAGGGAACAGATAACGGTTGATCAGGGTCGGTTGCGAATCAGGGGTTGTGGTTGCAGCTTTATTTTTATGTTTCGGCATTACGACTTCCATGGTCCAGGTGCGATTGCCTTGCGGCGCGCGTTGAAGCTCGGTGCAGCTTTGCCGGATGGTCGGCGTCTGTCAAATGGCAGATGCTGTGAAGCTGACGGCCCCTTCGCGAGCAAGGCCGCTCCCACAGGGGACTTGTGGCGCTCACAGATCCAGTGTGGGAGCGGCCTTGCTCGCGAAGGCGGCCGCCAAGGCGCTGCATCACTCCCCGACAAACCACCGATAATACGGATTCCCCGCATCCCCGCGCATCACCTCGCGAATATCCCTGCCCCAGGCATCACGGTCGCCGTCGTACGCATGCAGGCTGGCCCGGTAGAACTGCATCAGGCGTTGCTGGTGGACGTTCATGCGCTCGGTGAACCCGACATCGGCATTGAGCAGCACGGGCGGCTGATGCAGGTCCAGCAGGGCCGGGAGCACACGGCTGATCTCTTTTGAGCGAACCCAGGGCGCGTACTCGATGCGCGGTTGATCGTCAGTCACCGGTTGCGCATCGGCGGCGAAGCGCTCCAGCCCCGCGCGGTCAGTCACCCAGGTGGCGAGCAACGCTGCGGCCGAACCAACGCCCACATCCTGCAGGGCGTTGCGTACGTTGTCCTGCTGGAAGCGCGCGTTGATCTTCGCCGCGTCCAGCTCGATCGGCTCCATCGACCCCACCAGCAGCATCTCGTGGAACTCGCTGGTCCACAGGGTCGCGTAAGGGAACACATCAAGGAAGCTTTGCACCAGTGAGCGCGAATCGTCGATGTTCTGCGTCGGCAGCGGCAGCCATTGGGCGACCAGGCCCTGTTTCTGCAAGCGGCTGGCAGCCAGTTGGTAGAAGTCCCGGGAATACAGGTTGACCACGCCGGCAGCGGAGGGCGGTGGCGGTTCGAGGGTGATCAGGTCGTAGCGCTGCGGGTTGCGCAGCAGTTCCTGGCGGCCATCGCGCAGCCGCACATCGACACCCGGATCGGTCGCGGCATTGAAATTGCCCTTGAACAAGGGGGCCGCCTTGACCACCGAAGGCAGCAGCTCGGCGACCACGCGATGCTCCAGGCCCGGGTAGCGGGTCAGGGCGCCGGCGGTGATGCCGGTTCCGAAACCGATCACCAGTGCCGAGCGCGGCTCACCGTTGTGGATCAACAGGGGCAGCAGCGCCTGAATCCGCATGTAGCGCAGGGACGGCATGGCATCGCCGGTATTGGACACGCCTTGAATGTACAGGCGCTGGAAGGCTCTTTCGCCCCTGCCCTGGGTGACAACGGCGACCGTGCCGCCACGGCCTTCTTCATAGAACGTCAGCGTGCCATTGCGCGCCCCCGGCAGCAGGCTGGCGAGCTTGTTCACCGGCGTGAACAGGGCAAGTGCCAGCGACACCAGACCGATGGCAACCACTGCCTGGCGTCGGCCTTTCTTCACCCCATGGCCCTTGCGCACGGCGAGGTACGCGATGGTGGCGGCAATCATCGCCAGCAGGCCCAGGGTCCGTACCAGCCCCAGCATCGGGATCAGGACAAAGCCGCAGAGCATCACGCCGACAATCCCGCCAAGGGTATTGAACGCGACGACTTCGCCGACATTACGCCCCACCTGTTCGCCGCCGACGCTCAAGCGCAGGGCCAACGGGAATGCCGCGCCCAGCAGCAGGGTCGGTACAAACACGATGCTCAAGGCAGCCACGGCAAAGCGTGTGCTCATGCCTGCCAGTTCACTGCCGCCCAATGCCAGTACCCAGGATTCGGCCAGGGACTGGGCGAGTACCAGCCAGCGTCCCAGCAAGGCGATTTCCAGCAATGCAACCATCCCGGCCCCGGCGATCAACAAGCCGAACACACCCCAGGGATCGCGCAGGCGATCGACCCGGCGAGCCAGCAGCATGCTGCCCAGGAACAGCCCGGTGAGGTAGGTCGCCAGCACCACGGCGAAGGCATAGGTACGGGTGCTCATGAATTGCACGATCGATTGCGACCACACCACTTCGTAACCCAGGGCCACACCGCCGGCGATGGAGTACAGCCACAGGGCCAGGCGGTCGGGGGCTTTTTCGCTGTGATGTTTCGCCGGGGCATCGACGGGGGCCACGCGCTGGCGCTGGAACCACAAGGCCCCCGCAGCGGCCAGCAGATTGAGCATGGCGGCGGCCAGCGCGCTGCCGCGCACACCGAGGGTGGCAATCAGCAGGAACGCGGCGAGCAGGGTGCCGGCGATGGCCCCGGCAGTGTTCGCCGCATAAAGCTGTCCGCCGGCCTTGCCCAGGTGCTGTGGGTCGCTGGCCAATGAACGAACCAGCACCGGCAACGTACCGCCCATCAACAGCGCGGGAATGCCCACTAGCGCGAAGGGCAGTACCCAGGCCAGCAGGCCTGCATGTTCTTCCAGCCAGGCAAACGGGCTGGCCGCCTGGCTCATGGCGAAGGTCGCAGCGACGCCGAGCACGGCCACCAACACTTCCAGCCCGGCGTACAACAGCACCGGTTGCGCCATCCGGTCAGCCCAGCGCCCGAACAGCAAGCCGCCCAGGGCCAGCCCGGCGAAGAACGCACTGATCCCGGTGGTGATGGCATAGACCTCGACGCCCACCACCAGCGACAGTTGCTTGATCCACAGCACCTGATACACCAGCGCCGCGGCACCGGAGACGAACAGCAACAAGGCGGGGATCAACAGCGCCGGGGAGGCGACATGGGGGGCAGGTATGGCCGACGACTTGCTGGCGACACGTGAGGTCATTGCGGATTGCCTTGTTCCAATTCGAATAAGCCTGCGACCTTGTGAACCCCTTCGCGAGCAAGCCCGCTCCCACACTTGGAATGCGAACTCCTGTGGGAGCGGGCTTGCTCGCGAATGAAGTCGATGCGGTCGCAAGTCGAAAATAGGTCCGCTCGCCGGTGAGGGCGAGCGGCGGTCCAGCGGTCTTACTGTGCAGGTTGTTGCGCTTTCATTTTTTCAGCGATTTTGGCGTCTACCGCAGCACGGATCTGGTCGATGCTGAAGCTGGCCGGTCTCTGGCTAGGTGGATACTCGATGAAGGTCTGCAGGAACGTCGCCGATTTTTCAACGGCTACAGCCGCCAGGTAGACGTTCTTGGTTTGCCAATCGTAATACTGATCGGACACCACGTCGGCACGTTCATACGGGTCCATGCGCAGGTTGAAGATCTTCGGTACGCGCAAGCATACGAAGGGTTCGCTCCAGACCTTGAAGCCGCCCGGTGCACGCTGTTCGCAGAACACCGCTTTCCAGTTGTCGAAACGCATCGACACCAGCACGCCGTCATCGTTGAAGTAGTAGAACTCCTTGCGCTCACCCTTGGGTGCCTGGCCGGTCAGGTAGGGCAGTTGGTTGTAACCGTCCAGATGCACCTTGAAGTTGTTGCCGCCGGAAGTCGGTGCCCAACCCTTGAGCAGCTTGTTTTTCACGTCGGCATCGCCAGCGGCGGCCAGCAAGGTCGGGAACCAGTCCATGCCCGAGAACATCTCGTTGGACACTTCACCCGGCTTGATCTTGCCTGGCCAGCGGACCATTGCCGGCACGCGGTAGGCACCTTCCCAGTTGGAGTTCTTCTCGTTACGGAACGGCGTGGTTGCCGCGTCCGGCCAGGAGAACTGGTTCGGGCCGTTGTCGGTGGTGTAGACGACGATGGTGTTGTCGGTGATTTTCAGGTCATCAAGGGTTTTCAGCAGTTTGCCGACGTCGCCGTCGTGCTCGATCATGCCATCGGCGTAATCGTTGCCGGGCATGCCGCTCTGGCCTTTCATCGACTCGCGCACGTGAGTAAACAGGTGCATGCGCGTGGTGTTCATCCAGACGAAGAACGGTTTGTCCGCCTTGGCCTGTTTCTCGATGAACGCTTGCGCGGCGGCGGTGGTTTCGTCGTCGATGGTTTCCATGCGCTTGGTGTTCAGCGGTCCGGTGTCTTCAATCTTGCCATCGGCAAAGCTGTGAATCACGCCGCGCGGCGAGTAGGCCTTGACGAACGCAGGATCGTCCTTGGGCCAGTACGGACGCTCGGGTTCTTCTTCGGCGTTGAGGTGATAGAGGTTGCCGAAGAATTCGTCGAAACCATGGTTGGTCGGCAGGTACTCATCCTTGTCGCCCAAGTGGTTCTTACCGAACTGACCGGTGGCGTAACCCTGGGACTTGAGTGCCTGGGCGATGGTGATGTCGCGTTTTTGCAGGCCGACCGGTGCACCCGGCATCCCGACTTTCGACAGCCCGGTACGCAGCGCCGACTGTCCGGTGATGAATGTCGATCGGCCGGCGGTGCAGCTGTTCTCCGCGTAATAGTCGGTGAACATCATGCCTTCTTTGGCGATGCGGTCGATGTTTGGAGTCTTGTAGCCGACCACACCCATGGAGTAGGCGCTGATGTTGGTCTGGCCGATATCGTCGCCGAAGATCACGAGAATGTTGGGTTTTTCGGCAGCCCCGGCAGTTGCCGAAATTGCCATGACCGACGCTGCCACCAGGGCGAGTTTCGGTATCCACTTACGTATGCGAGTCATCTGACTGGCTCCTTATGCTCACTTGCGTCGCGTTCTGCGACAAACGTTTATTGCGGTCCTGCATTACGTCTTTTTATTGCACTTGCTCGGGTGTGGCGGCATCGAACGGGTAGATCCGACGCCATTCGGACGCCATGTCGACGACCGTCCAGCCACGTTTGTTTGCTTCGTCCAGGGCTTTGTCCAGGCGACCGATCTGCGACTGCCGGTCATAGGCCCATTCGCGTTTGGCGTCGGTGTGATGCACCAGGCCCATGAAGCGTTTGCCGGGACCGGCGGCGGTCCACTGAAGCATTTGCAGGTCGCCGTCGGAGTTGCCGAAGGCGAGGATGGGCCGACGACCGATCACCGCGTCGATGCTCACCGGTTTGCCCGGGCCATCGTCGTTGTGGGCCAGCTTCGGCGTGCGCAGGATCGACGCCTTGCCATCCTTGTAGTCAAACGTTGTGACGAATGTGGTGCCGATGACCTGCTCGGGTGGAATGCCGTAGACCTTCTCGGCGAAGGCGCGCATGAACCCGGTGTCGCCGCCGGAAACGATGTAGGTCTTGAAGTCCTGGCCGCGCAGGTAGTCGAGCATCTCCAGCATCGGCTGGAAGATCATCTCGGTGTACGGCTTGCCGGTTTTCGGATGGCGGGCCTGGCTCAGCCAGGTCTTGGCGTAGTCCTCGAAGGCTTCGGTGGTCATGCCGGAGTGGGTGGCAGCGACGATTTTCAGCAGGCCTTCCATGCCGGTGGCGGCCAGGGCCTTGTGATCGTTTTCCAGCACTGCCTGGAACGGCTGGGTGGTTTTCCATTCAGGGTGCTGCGGCGCGGTGCGCTTGACTTCCTCGAGGGCGAACAGCAGCTCGAAGTACATCGGCTGCTCGCTCCACAAGGTGCCGTCGTTATCGAAAACGGCAATGCGGTCCTCGGGTTTGACGAAGTCCTTGCTTTTCTGGTCGGTGACAGCCTGGACGAATTCGATGATCTGCTTTTTCGACGGGCCATCGTTCCACGAGGGCAGCGGCTCGGCGGCCTGCACCAGCAACGGCAGGCTCAGGGCCAGGGTCAGCAGGAAACCGAGTGCGCGATGACGGCGTAGCGATATCGAATGCGTCATGGGAAGTCCTTCTCGTGAACGGGGTTGAGCGGATGCAGTGCACAAGAGACTGATTCTCTGTTGCGCCCGGCCTGACTATGCAGCGTAGACAAAGAATCCTTGATTTGGCGCAGGGCCTGATCTTTGGTCGGCTCACGGCCGTAGCAAGCGCGCAGGAACGTTTGCAGGCGTGGGCCGAGGTTCGTCAGCTTCAGGCCCTGGCGGCTGCGTCGGGTCCACAGGTACAAGGCGCTGAGTTGCGCCGGTTTATCCTCGATTTGCGCCGGAATCTGCCGCCACGCGTAGTCGGCGGACTCGAGCCAGGCGGCGTGTCGGGCGCGGCGTCGGGCTTGCCAGTTGAGGTAGGTGCGATGCACGAGGGGACGACTGAACCAGCCCAGTGCCACCACGGCCAACACCAGTGCCAATAGCCCGAACCAGTGCCCGGAAAGGTGCAGGCGATTCTGCTGGCCGAGTTTTTTCAGGTCCTCGGTGATGGAAAACACCGGCTTGTAGGCGCTGTTGGCCGCCGCGTCGAAGGTCACGGCCGGCACCATGGCCGTGCGGGTTTTCTGACTGCTGGCGTCCCACCATTTCAGTTCGACGGCTGGCAGGCTGTAGTGGCCTTGCTGGTCGATGCGGTAGGTCACGCTGTCGATGCGCTGGCCGCCATTGAAGTTGCCGCGACCGTCATCCAGATTGCGGATCTGCGGCGCTTTCGTGTAGCGGCTCAGGCCCTTGATGGCGTCCAGCGTCGGTGTCGGCAGTGACATGGCCAGGGCACCGTCGGCCTGCAAGGTCAGTTCCCGGGTGATGCTGTCGCCGACCTTCAGCGGCGTGGCCGAATTCATGGTCTTCTGGGTAAACCGCAGTCCTTGCGCCACCAGCACCGCCTCACCGGGCTGGATCCCTGGTGGTTGCGCGGCGTTGAAATGCAAAGGCTGGCTCTGGGCGCTGAGTGCGTGGCTGGCCTGACCCGGTGTGACTTGAACCGTCAGCGCCGGAATGTCGAAGCCCTGGGCCAGGTTCGGAGTGATCAGGTAGCTGTAGCGCATGCCGCTGAAGGATTGGCCGTCGAAGGTCTGGTTGATGTGCTCGGCATGGCCGTCCGGTGGCATTACCAAGGCGCCGGGCAGTTTCAGGTCGGGCAGGGTAGGGGCGCTGGTGAACCAGGTGTCGGTGAAGACATCGAGCTGCAACTCGACCAGGCTGCCGACCATGACGGGGTCGGCGGGTTGCAGGGTGGCCTGGACTTTCAGTTGAGGGTCGGCGGCGAAGGTGTTGAGGCTGATCAGGCCAATGAGCAGGGCGCTGAGTGTTGTGGTGAGTGGTCGGGCCCTTTCGCGAGCAAGCCCGCTCCCACAGGGGATCTGTGGCTCAAACACATCCAGTGTGGGAGCGGGCTTGCTCGCGAAGGCCGCGACACGGACTTTCAGGCTGATCATGGTTTAGCCCCCGCCTGATCCTGCAAGCTGAACTTCTGCTTGAGAAATTTCGCCGGCGATGTAGTCAGGTTCTGCAACCACTGCTCATCCGATGCCGCTTGCTGGGTCTCGACCTTTTTGCTTTGACCTTTACCCGGTGCCTTGTCCATCTTGATTTCGTCGGGCTTGACCTCCGGCGCGTTTTTCTCGGCGCTTTCGGTGTCTTTCTCCAAGGCGATAGCCAAGGCCAGGTTGGCCGTGGCTTCGGGGAACTGTGGTTGCAACTTCAGCGCCTGCTGATAGGCCGCGATGGCCTGATCGAACTTGAACCGGCGCACGTAGATGTTGCCCAGGTAGAAATAAGCCTGCGGTGTGTCCAGGCGCGCGAAACTGGCCAGGGCCAGATCGAAGTCGGCCGCGTTGTAGGCGGCAACGCCTTTCCAGTAGGGATCGACAAACAGCGCCGCCGCCTGAGGGTAGTGCTGATGTTCAAAGGCCCAGCGACCTTGCTGGTCGCGGGTGAAGAAGGCATCGGTCAGTGCGTTGGCCTGTGCCGGCGCCGGTTGCAGACCCAGGCCCAGCGCCAGCAGCAAGCCAGCCATCCAGTTCACGCTCCAGCCCCTGCGTACGCTGAAGAAAGCGATCAGCAACAGCGGCCAGCACAGCCAGTAACCGGCGTCTTTCCAGTGCAATTCGCGCTGCTCGTCACTGGCTGACTGGAAATGTTGCTCGGCGTGCAGTTCGATCCAGTCCAGATCGTCATCGTTGAGGGTCAAGCTGCCCAGTGGCGCATCCAGCGTCGATGCAAGCTGCTTGAGGGCGTCCTGATCGAAACTGCCCAGTTGCGGGCGACCGTTGCTGTCGGTGCGCGGCTGACCGCTGGCATCGCGAATGATCCCGCCGTCTGTGCTGCCAGCCGCCAATACCAGGACTTGCAGTGCGCTGTCGGCCAGTTGTTTGTCCAGCCCGGCCAGTGCCGAGGTGTCGGCGCCATCGGTGATCAGCAGCAGGGTGCCGGGCGTTTTTTCGGCGGCGAGCAGGCGCTTGGCCTGATCGATGACCGCACTGACATTTTTTCCCGGTTTGCTGATCAGGTCGGTGGCCAGGGCCTGGATGAAGGTGTCGAGCAGCGCCGGATCGTCGGTGGCGGGCAATACCAGGTGCGCGCTGCCGGCGTAGGCAATCAAGGCGTTGCGCGAACCGGCCCGGCGCTGGATCAGGTCGTGGAGCTTGTGCTTGACCGCTTCCAGGCGACTGGGCGGAACATCGCTGGCGTCCATGGACGGCGACAGGTCGACGGCAATGATCAGCGGCGCGCGGTTTTGCAGAAAGTCCGGGCGGTCCTGTTCCCAGGTCGGCCCGGCAGCCGCAACGGCACCCAGCACCAGCAGCGCGCACACCAGGTGCACCGGACGCAGGCGTTGTTGGTCTTGCGGAGTGATCAGCAGGTGCGGTAGCAGATGCGCGGCGATGTTGCTGCGCAAGCGCCGTTGCAGGTCCTGGTTGCGCCGCCATAGCAGCGGCAGTAACGCACCGAAGATCGCGAGCAACAGCCACAGCGGGCGCAGGAAATGGAAGTCGCTGAGGTTGATGTCCATCTCAGGCCTCCTGCCGTTGACGGGCGAGCATCAGGCGAGGAAGCAGCAGGGCGCCCAGGTGATAAATCGCCAGCAGGGCAATGGCAGCGCCCAGCGGCCACCAGAACAGGTCGCGTTTGGGCTGGTGGCTGAGGGTTTTGACCTCATGCGGGGTGAGTTTGTCCAGGGTGCTGTAGACCTGATCCAGGGCGTTGCGGTCCTCGGCGCGAAAGAAGCGTCCGCCCGTGGCTTGGGCGATGTCCTGCAAGCCTTGCAGGTTGACCTTGGCTTCGCCTTCGGCATTCGGGTCGCCAATGCCGATGGTGTGAATCACCACGCCTTTGGCCGCGGCCATGGCGGCGGCGTGGTCCGGGGTGATAGCGCTGCTGGTATCGTTGCCGTCGGTGAGCAGGATCAGCACTTTCTCCTGTTCGTGGGCCTGATCCAACAGTTTCAGGCTCAAGCCGATGGCGTCGCCGATGGCCGTGTTGGGGCCGGCCATGCCGATGCCGGTGTCGTCCAGCAGCAGCGACAGGCTGGCGTGATCGAGGGTCAACGGCGCCTGCGGATAAGCTCCGGTGCCGAACACGATCAGTCCGATTCGATCTTCTTTACGCTTGTCGATGAACCCGTGCACCACTTCCTTGACTGCGGCCAGGCGATTGATTTTCTGGCCGTTGGCGTCGGTGAAATCAGTGGTTTCCATCGACTGGGAAATGTCGATGGCCAACATCAGGTCGCGCACCGGTTGCTGGCGTTCGATAGGTTTTTCCACCAGCACCGGCCGGCTCGCCGCCACCAGCAACAGCGTCCAGAGCAGCAGGTTCAGGAGTAGCTGCCAGCGGTTGCTGCGGGTGCCGGCCTGGCTCGGGGCCTGCCCGACCGCCCGGCTCATCGCCGCAAAAAACGGGACACGCACGGCGCTGCGCGCTTCGCGGTAATCGGGCAGATAGCGATAGCCGAACCACGGCAGCGGCAGCAGGATCAGCAGCCAGGGGTAATCAAGCTGCCACATGATGACGCTCCACCCAGGTTTTGCAGGTGTTGAACAGTTGCTGGCGCTGGTCTGGGGGCAGGGCCCGCAATGTTGCGTCGGGGGCGTAGGCGAGCAGCGAGAGTTGCTGGCTGAAGTCGGCGGGCAGCGGCTGTTTACTGTGGCGCTGCAAAAACGCCTGCCAGTCCTCTTTCCCCAATGCAGCAGGAGACCCCTGTGGGAGCGGGCTTGCTCGCGAAGACGTCCTTTCAGTCGACATCAATTTTGAATGTAATGGCCTCTTCGCGAGCAAGCCCGCTCCCACAGGTTTTGCGTTCGGTATAGAGATCGCGACGCGTTTGAGCAGCTCCGGAAGCTCGCGCAGCGCGCTCAGGTCATTGCTGCGCTGCTGCAACTCCTCCAGCCGCAGCAACGCCTCGCGCCGGTAACGATCGCGCCGCCATTGCCAGTATCGCCGTGCGCCTGTGACCACCAGTGCGACGATCAAGAGCGCCAGCAACACCCACCAACCCCAGGTTTGCGGCACGTAACTGACAGGCTCCGGCAGTGCCATTTCCTTGAGTTGATCGATGCTCGGGATGTTGGGGTTCATCGGCGCCCTCCGCTGAGCTTGCCCAGTTCGGCGCGCAGTTGTTCGTGGGCTTCGGTGGCGGTGCTGAACATCATCAGCGGTACCTGGCTGCGGCGCAGTAAGGTCGCGACGTCCTTGAGCCTGCCGCTGAGAAAATCACCGAGTGGCTGGTGCACCTGGCGTCGCTCTACCGCCAGTTCCACCTGCAATTGCCCTTGGGTGATCAGCAAACGACCGTTTTTCGGTAGGTTGAGCGCCAACGGGTCATAGACCTGCATGGCAATCACGTCGTTGTGGGCCGCCAGTTGCCGCATCAGTTGCAAGGTGCGTTCGCCGGCCCCGGCGAAGTCGCTGACGATACAGATCAAGTGATCGTGACCGGCCACGGCCAGGCAGTGTTGCAGGACCTTGTCGAGTTGGTCTTCGCCTTCGGCATCCGGGTTGGCGGCATTGAGCTCTTGGTTCTGCTGGGCAATGCGGCTGCACAGCGCCTCGATCCGTTTGCGACTGCGCAGCGGGGCGATGCTGTCGATGCGTTGATCGTTGAAGACCAGCCCACCGACGCGGTCGCCGGCGTTGAACACCATCCACGCCGCCAGGGCGCCGAGCTCGGCGGCGACGGCGGATTTGAAGCTGCGTTGCGAGCCAAAGAACATCGACATGCGCTGGTCAACGAGGATCAGCGCCGGACGATCGCGCTCCTCGGTGAATGTGCGTACCACCGGTTTGCCGGTGCGCAGGGACGCGCGCCAGTCGAGATGGCGCAAATCGTCTCCGGGCTGATAGCGGCGCAGTTCATCGAAGTTCAGGCCCCGACCACGCAAGCGCGAAGCGTGGTTGCCGGCCAGGATGCTGCCCTGGGGCTGGCGCGCCAGGAAACTCAGGTCACGGGCCTTGAACTCCAGGGCCATCAACTGCGCCAGGGAGACATACACCAGGCCATCAATGTTCACGCGGGAATCGCCACTTTATCGAGCAGGCGGTCGAGCACCTGATCGGCGATCACGCCATCGGCCACCGCGTCGTAGCTCAGTTGCAGGCGATGGCGCAGCACCGGGTGCACCACGGCGCGGACGTTGTCTGGCGAAACGAAATCCTGGCCCTGCAACCAGGCGTCGGCCCGCGCGCAACGATCCAGGCCGATACCGCCGCGCGGGCTGGCGCCGATGCTGATCCAGCGGCCGAGATCGGCGTCGTAGTCGGCGGGATGGCGGGTGGCATTGATCAGGTCGATCAGGTAGCGGTCGATGGCGGGGGATACGTGCACCGCGCTGACTTCCCGGCGCGCGGCGAACACCACGTCCTGGGACAATGAAAAGCCCTGCACCGCAGCCGTCTTGGCGCCGAGTGCCTGTTCTTCTTCACGCAACAGGCGCAGCACCTGGCTTTCGTTTTCCGCGCTCGGGTAATCGAGCAGCACCTTCATCAGGAAACGGTCCATCTGCGCTTCCGGCAGCGGATAGGTGCCTTCCTGCTCAATCGGGTTCTGGGTCGCGACCACGATGAACAGGTCCGGCAGCGCATGGCTGTTGCCGGCCACGGTGATCTGGCGTTCTTCCATGGCTTCGAGCAGCGCCGCCTGGACCTTGGCCGGTGCGCGGTTGATTTCGTCGGCGAGGATCAGGTTGCCGAACAGGGGACCTGGCTGGAAGCGGATTTCGTTCTTGCCTTCGACCTGATGCAGCACCTCGGCGCCAGTGATGTCCGAGGGCAGCAAATCGGGGGTGAACTGGATGCGACTCATCTTCGCATCCAGGTGTTTGGCCAGTGACTTGACCGTGCGGGTCTTGGCCAGGCCGGGCAAACTTTCGAGCAGCAAATGCCCGTTGGCCAGCAAGCCGACGAGCATCTGCCGGATCACCTGGTCCTGGCCGAGCACCGCTTCGGCGATGCTGGCTTGCAGGGCATTGAGGTCGTTGAGTGCGCTCATGCGGTCTCCTAGAAAAACGCCAGGGTCATGTTGACGCTGATACCGTTGCCTTCAGGGCGGTTCTTGGTGTCGAACTCCGGCACCCAGCGCGCATTGAAGTTGGCCTGGGCGTCGGCGAACTTGCCGGTCCAGCCCACTGTCGGTCCGGCACCCACGGAACGTCCGCGGAAGCCGCTGTCGGCACCGGACCCCGAGTCATCCGTGACCTGCTGGATGTAACCGGCTGCGATACCGGCGTTCCAGCCGTTGCCAAAACCATGGGTCCACAGTGCATCGAGCGTGTAGATATTGCCGTTGCGATAATCGGTGGAGTCGTTCTCGGTGTAGAACTCCAGGCCGCTCGACAGTGTGAATTCGCCGCCCTTGCCGTCCAGGTGAGTGAACGCCACGGTCGGCATGAAGGTGTAATTGTTCTGTCCGGGGTTGGCCAGGCGATCGTCGTTGTAGGCACCGGTCGGCACGTAGATCGGCAGGGAGAACGCGATGTGATTGAGTTCGTCGAAGTGATAGCCGGCGGCAATCGGTGTCACCAGCATGTCGGCGAACTGGGTGCCGGTGTCGGAGGAACCCAGCGTTCGACCGCGGGGCCCGGTGATGTTGGCCGATATGTCGGTGTACTGCACCGGAACGCCGACGGCCGATGCATAGTTCCAGCGGCCCTTGCCGGTGTCCCAGACATGGGTGAAGTTGGCCATGGTGTAGGAAACCTTCATGTCCAGCCCGGTACTGGCGGCACCCACCAAAGGAATCTGGGCGTTGCCCTTGAGGTCGCCGTCGTACCAGATGCTGGTCAGGGACATGACCCAACCCGGCTCCGGGGGCACGATCCCGGCATTGGAGAACACTTGCTGGCCGGTAATCGGCCGTCCGACACCACCCTCGGCCGCCAGTACCAATGGGCTAGCGCTGACCATGCACAGCGCCAACAGGGGGCGCACTACGAAAGGCCTGATCATGTGACTGACTCCGATTATTGTTGTGGGGTAACGGGTGTCAGCAACGGCATTTTCCATTGACCGTTGGTGACTTCCGGTTGTGGCAGATACAGGCGCAAAATCCCGTAGAACGGCCCGTTCGGTGCCGGCAGCCAATTACTTTGCAGGTCTTTGGCCGGCGCCTTGTGCTGCACGTATAAGGTCAGGCCGCCGTCCGCATCGAGCTTGAGGTCAGGCAGCATGCGCGAATTGATCAGGTAGCGATTGAGCGGGTTGGCCACCAGCAGCTTGTTCTTGCCGTCGTACAGGGTCAGGGACCAGAACGCATCGGCCGGGGGCAGGGCGCCCTTGTCGAAATGCAGGGTGTAGTCATTTTTCGAGGCGTCGACCGGTTTGCCGTCCTTGTCGACGAAATAACCGATGTAGTTCGCCTCTTCAGCGGAGTTGCCGAAGATTCCCATGTTGGCGCCGGCGTAGCGGTACAGGTAGTTGCCTTTGAGGTGATCGCGGGTGCCGAAGAAATCACCGCTGGTGACCTCGTGGGTATCGACCTTGGTTTTCTTGAACTCGGCAAACCCGGCCTTGGCGTCGCTGATCCCGTCTTCCAGCGCCTTGCGCTGCTCGGCGCTGAGCGTGTTCACGTTGAATGGCTTGCCTGCCTCGATGCCGATCTTGGCGAAGCGCGCCATCAGGTCTTTTTCCACGTCCTGGGTCGGGGTGAACGACAACATGAAGTTCAAGTAGCGGAACAGGTCCGGGGTTTCGCTCATGGTCGGCGTGGGTTTTGGCCAGTCGATCTTCGCTGCGGCAGGCGGCGCTTTCTGTTTGACGTAATGGCTCAGGGTTTCAACCTTGTAACCCTTCTGGATCTGCTTGACCTTGGCCAGGTCCTTTTCATCAAACAACTGCGTGCGGTACAGCGCATAGGCGATGTTGCTTTCACTGCGCAGCAAGCGATCGATGTTCTGCGGCTGCTGGCCCTGCCACCCTGGCCCGGCGATCATGAAATACCCGCCATTGTTGCCGGTGCTGCGGGTGCCCAGGTACGCAAAGTTCTGCGTATAAGCGTCGATCAGTTGCACCGAGTAATAACGATGCTCTTCGATGGGCGGCAGTGTCAGTACCAGTGGCTCGGCGCGCAAATCCATCCAGACAAAGGAGTAGGGCGTGTCGGCGTTCGGTGTGACAAACGCGGTGTCCTTGGCGGTGAAGGCCTTGGCGGTATTGCCGATCTGGTTGAACGGCGCCTTGAAGTTCGGGCTCTTCTTGTCCACGGCCTGGGTGTAGAGCGTCTTGTACATCTCCACCACCGGGAAACCGTACAGGTAAGCCTCCCTGGCGATGGCCCGGGCTTCTTCCGGGCTGGCGCTGAAGTCGGCCCAGGTGCAGGTGCTGAGAGCAATCAGGCTGAAGCCGGCTGCGCGAAAGGCAACGTTCATGGAGAAATCCTTATGGCCTGAGCTGGTAGTGCGGTGGTAGCTCGGCGAATACATTGAGAATGTTGCGGGCACTCAGTCCGGACGGAATGGAGCGCGGGAAAGGAGGGCGTGCCAGTCGGATACCTGGCGGCGGGTGGCAGGTTTGACGGGGAGTCGTGGTGTGTCCGGGCATAAAAGTCAGGCACACGCAGATTCACCAATAACAAGGCGTGCATCTCCATTCTTTTCAACATGATTCCCCCGGTTCCCTGGTGGCTCATTGGCTACTCGGCACTTTTGTCAGGCCGTTACTGCGTAATCCCTTTCCGATCAAGCCTGTAGGACGCGTCAGATGAAGTTAGCATCTAACCACGGCTTAGCCAGTCGAATGAATTAATTCTTTCGTTTTGCGCGCAAGTTCTCGATATTTTCGTGTACTAAAAAGTTAATACGGATCAAGGGCTTGCCGGAGCAAGTTGAGTGACTGTTTAGTCAAGGTGGGAGCGGGCTTGCTCGCGAAAGCGGTGTGTCATCCAGCGTTGATGTTGCCTGACACGACCTCTTCGCGAGCAAGTCCGCTCCCACGGGAATCTGTCCGTCAGTTTTTCTTTGCCTGCTCCCACACCCGTTCTTCCTGTTCACGCAGTTCCGGGGTGAATTCGGCGCCAAAGTCTTCGGCCTCGAACACCTGGCGAATCTCGATTTCGGCTTCGGTGCCCGGCATCGGGTTAGGGCAACGCTTGACCCATTCGATGGCTTCTTCCCTGGATTTCACTTTCCACAACCAGAAGCCGGCGATCAGTTCCTTGGTTTCGATGAAGGGGCCGTCGATGACCGAGCGTTGCGGCCCCGAAAACCTGACACGAGCGCCTTTGCTGCTGGGGTGCAAGCCTTCGCCTGCGAGCATGACGCCGGCCTTGACCAGTTCTTCGTTGTAGTTGCCCATGGCCGTCAGCAGTTCCTGGCTGGGCATCACGCCGGCTTCGGAATCGGCGCTGGCCTTGATGATGATCATAAATCGCATGGTGTTCTCTCCGTTGTTATTGAGTGACTCACTGCCTGGTCGAATGGCCGCGAGGCAAATCGACAGGACTGCCAATAAAAAACTGTTGTTGATGGCGCCAAGCGTAGGTTTATTTTCGACATCCGGTGCACGCTCCGGTATCTGTGACCGGCTTGACTATCGACCCATGGAGTGTGTCCTTCGTGCCCATCCTGGAACTCACCACGCTCATCCCCGGCCGCACGCCCGAACAGGTCCTCGATTTCTGCCTGGAAGGGGTCAACTTTCCGAAGATTTTCCCCGAGCGCATTACCCCGCTGGGCGATATCGACCGGAGCAACCTGCGGATTGAAGCCGGGCGGCAATTTTGCTTTCGCCACTGGATGTTCAATGTGATTCCATCGAGTTGGACGGTGGTAATCCGCGAGGTCGGCGAGCGGCATTTCATCGACGAGATGCTCAGCGGGCCGATGCGCGCCTTTCGTCATGAACATCGGGTCGAGGCAGGAGAGGGCGGTACGCTATATACCGACCGGGTGGCGTATTCGGCGATTGGAGGCGCGCCGCTGGAGTGGCTGCTGGTCAACGGCTACATGCGACGGATTTTCGCGGCGCGGCATCGCAATATGCTGGCATTGCTCAAATGACAGCACTGGCCTTGTGGGAGCGGGCTTGCTCGCGAATGCGATAGGTCAGTCACTGCGATGCTGGATGTGCCATCGTTTTCGCGAGCAAGCCCTCTCCCACAGGGTCTTGGAGTGAATGAGAAAGCGCGTGTATCCAATTTTGTGCGCTGATGCATGACAATTTATGTTTGACCATAGGTCGTCGGACAATTTCGTGGTTAACTTCGGCCTCGTCAAAACTCTCCACCACAACGTTCAGAAGGACTCCGTTCATGGCTCAAGTCACTCTTAAAGGCAACCCTGTTCAAGTCAACGGCCAACTGCCACAAGCCGGTTCCAAGGCACCAGCCTTTTCCCTGGTTGCCGGCAATCTGTCCGACGTTACCCTCAAAGACTTTGCCGGCAAGCGCAAAGTGCTGAATATCTTCCCAAGCATTGATACCCCGACCTGCGCCACTTCCGTGCGCCAGTTCAACGTCAAGGCCAGCGAAGTGACCAACACTGTCGTACTGTGCATCTCCGCTGACCTGCCGTTCGCCCAGGCGCGTTTCTGCGGCGCCGAAGGCCTGGAAAACGTCCAGAACCTGTCGACCCTGCGTGGCGCCGAGTTCATCGAGAACTACGGCGTGGCCATCGCTGACGGCCCACTGAAAGGCCTGACCGCCCGTGCCGTGGTCGTGCTGGACGAAAACGACAACGTGCTGCACAGCGAACTGGTTGGCGAAATCGCTGACGAGCCGAACTACGACGCGGCCCTTGCTGTTCTCAAGTAAGTCGGCTTTACAATTGTTAACACCCCCGCTGTCAATAATGTTGTTCAGTTAGAGACGTTGTAGGAGCGAGCTTGCTCGCGATGGACTCAAGAACGCTGCGTGTAGTCAGTAGACACGCGTTATCGTTAACGACCATCGCGAGCAAGCTCGCTCCTACAGTCAACTGAACGGCATTACTCTCTGTCCACACCGTTTTCATTTGTGCTTCAGTGTCTTACACAAAACTCCTGCTACGTAAGCCAAAGGTAAATTGCCGGTAAAGGCGCTTTGCTTAAGACCCGCCAGTGCTTATCGTTCAGCCTCATGTAAAAAAAGCCCACGCGCCCAATGGTTGATCACTCAATGCAATCCTCCGCTTCCCGTAGTCCTCGTCGCTGGCTGTTCGGCCTGCTTGTCCTGCTGGTCATCGCCGCCCTGTGCTGGAAATTCTGGCCCGGCAGCGCTGCACCCAAAGAGGCTGCGGGGCAGAAAGCCGTCGCCGGGCATACCGGCCGGTCGGGGGGGATGCGTCCGGGGTTCGGCGGTGCGTCCGGACCGGTACCGGTGCGCGTGGCGCCGGCAGTCATCGGTGACTTCCCGCTGTATTTCAAGGCGCTGGGCACGGTCACGGCACTGAACACCATCAATGTGCGCAGCCGCGTCGGCGGTGAGCTGGTCAAGATCTCTTTCGAAGAAGGGCAGATGGTCAAGGCGGGCGACCTGCTGGCAGAAATCGACCCGCGCCCGTACCAGAACGCCTTGCTCCAGGCCGAAGGCACCTTGCTGCAGAATCAGGCGCAGCTGAAAAACGCCCAGGTCGACGTCGAGCGCTATCGCGGCCTGTACCGCGAAGACAGCATTGCCAAGCAGACCCTGGACACCGCCGAAGCACTGGTCGGTCAATTCCAGGGCACGGTCAAGACCAATCAGGCAGCGGTCAACGATGCCAAGCTCAACCTCGAATTCACCAAGATCCGCGCGCCGATCACCGGTCGCGTCGGCCTGCGTCAACTGGATGTCGGCAACCTGGTAGCGGCCAACGACACCACGGCACTGGCGATCATCACCCAGACCCAGCCGATCAGCGTGGCCTTCACCCTGCCGGAAAACAGCCTCGACACCGTGCTCGCGCGTTATCGCAGCGGCGCCAAATTGCCGGCTGAAGCCTGGGATCGCGGTGATACCAAACTGCAGGCCACCGGCGTATTGCAGAGCCTGGACAACCAGATCGACGTCACCACCGGCACCCTGAAGTTCAAGGCCCGTTACGAGAACCGTGACCAGTCGCTGTTCCCCAACCAGTTCGTCAATGTGCGCCTGCTGGCCGACACCCTCAAAGGCGTAGTGCTCGCGCCTTCCGCCGCGATCCAGTTCGGCACCAACGGCACGTTTGTCTATGCCATGGACGGTGACAAGAAGGTCAAGATCCGTCAGTTGAAAGTCGGCGCCAGCGATGGCCTGAACACCGTGGTCACCGAAGGCCTGTCGGCGGGCGAGCGGGTCGTATTGGAAGGAACCGACCGCCTGAAGGACGGCAGTGACGTGGAGGTAGTCAACGATAGCCAGGACGTGCCAACCACGCCGACCGAACACCTGCAGGGCAAATCGGCGGTCAACGCGGCAGGGCCTGCGACCACTGACAAGGCGAAAAAGGGCGGCGCATGAATCTCTCGCGGCTGTTCATCCTTCGCCCGGTAGCCACCACGCTGAGCATGCTGGCCATTATTCTGGCCGGTGTGATCGCGTATCGGTTGCTGCCAGTTTCGGCGCTGCCTCAGGTCGATTACCCGACCATTCGCGTCATGACCCTGTATCCCGGCGCCAGCCCGGATGTGATGACCAGCGCGGTCACCGCCCCCCTTGAACGACAATTCGGGCAAATGCCCGGCCTGACGCAAATGGCTTCCACCAGTTCCGGCGGAGCGTCGGTGCTGACCCTGCGGTTCAGCCTCGACATCAACATGGACGTGGCCGAGCAACAGGTGCAGGCGGCGATCAATGCCGCGACCAACTTGCTGCCCAAGGACCTGCCGGCACCGCCGGTGTACAACAAGGTCAACCCGGCCGATACACCGGTGCTGACCCTGGCCATCACCTCCAAGACCATGCTGTTGCCCAAGCTCAACGATCTGGTCGATACGCGCATGGCGCAGAAAATTGCCCAGATCAGCGGCGTCGGCATGGTCAGCATTGCCGGTGGCCAGCGTCAGGCCGTGCGCATCAAGGTCAACCCCGAGGCCCTGGCGGCCAACGGCTTGAACCTGTCGGACGTGCGCACGCTGATCGGCGCGTCCAACGTCAATCAGCCCAAGGGCAACTTCGACGGCCCGACCCGGGTCTCGATGCTCGATGCAAACGATCAACTGACCTCGCCCAAGGACTACGCCAACCTGATCCTGGCCTACGCCAATGGCGCGCCGTTGCGGCTCAAGGACGTCGCGGAAATCGTCGACGGCGCCGAGAACGAGCGGCTCGCGGCGTGGGCCAACGAGAACCAGGCCGTGCTGCTGAACATCCAGCGCCAGCCCGGCGCCAACGTCATCGAGGTGGTGGACCGGATCAAGGCCCTGCTGCCGAGCATCACCGACAACCTGCCGGCCGGCCTCGACGTGGTGGTGCTGACCGACCGCACCCAGACCATCCGCGCCTCGGTCAAGGACGTACAGCACGAATTGCTGATCGCCATCGCCCTGGTGGTCATGGTCACCTTCCTGTTCCTGCGTCGCGCCAGTGCCACGATCATTCCGTCGGTGGCCGTGCCGTTGTCGTTGATCGGTACCTTCGGCGTGATGTACCTGGCCGGGTTCTCGGTCAACAACCTGACCCTGATGGCCCTGACCATCGCCACCGGTTTCGTGGTGGACGATGCAATCGTCATGCTGGAGAACATTTCGCGCTTCATCGAGGAGGGCGACAGCCCGTTGAACGCGGCGCTCAAGGGCGCCAAGCAGATCGGTTTCACCCTGATCTCCCTGACGTTGTCGCTGATCGCCGTGCTGATCCCGCTGCTGTTCATGGCGGACGTGGTCGGGCGGCTATTCCGCGAGTTTGCCATTACGCTCGCGGTGGCGATCCTGATTTCCCTGGTGGTTTCCCTGACCCTGACGCCGATGATGTGCGCGCGGTTGCTCAAGCGTGAACCCAAGGAAGAGGAGCAGGGCCGTTTCTACCGTGCCAGCGGTGCGTTCATCGACTGGATGATCGCCGCCTACGGACGCAAGTTGCAGTGGGTGCTCAGGCACCAGCCGCTGACCTTGATGGTGGCCATCGGCACTCTGGCGCTGACGGTGTTCCTGTACATGGTGGTGCCCAAGGGCTTCTTCCCGGTGCAGGACACCGGTGTTATCCAGGGTATTTCCGAAGCGCCGCAATCGATTTCCTTCGCCGCCATGAGCGAACGCCAGCAGGAACTGGCCAAGGTGATCCTGGCCGACCCGGCCGTCGAGAGCCTGTCGTCCTATATAGGCGTCGATGGCGACAACTCAACACTCAACAGCGGTCGCTTGCTGATCAACCTCAAGGCGCACCACGACCGTGACCTGAGCGCTATGCAAGTGATCGCCCGCCTGCAACCGGAACTGGACAAACTCGTCGGTATCCGCCTGTTCATGCAGCCGGTGCAGGACCTGACCATCGAAGACCGGGTCAGCCGTACGCAGTACCAGTTCAGCATGTCGTCGCCGGATTCGGAGTTGCTCAGCCTGTGGAGCGGGCGCCTGGTCGAGGCCCTGGCCGAGCGGCCGGAGCTTACCGACGTGGCCAGCGATTTGCAGGACAAAGGCTTGCAGGTCTACCTGGTGATCGACCGCGATGCGGCGTCGCGGGTCGGTGTGTCGGTATCGAACATCACCGATGCACTGTACGACGCCTTCGGCCAGCGGCAGATCTCCACGATCTACACCCAGGCCAGCCAATATCGCGTGGTGCTGCAATCGCAGTCCGGCGAGAAAATCGGCCCGGATGCGTTGAACCAGATTCACGTCAAGACCACCGATGGCGGGCAAGTACGCCTGTCCAGCCTGGCGCATGTCGAGGAGCGTCAGGCGCAACTGGCGATCACCCACATCGGCCAGTTCCCGGCGGTGATGATGTCCTTCAACCTGGCACCCGGCGTGGCGCTGGGGCATGCCGTCGAGATCATCGAGCAGGTGCAGAAGGACATCGGCATGCCGATTGGCGTGCAGACCCAGTTCCAGGGCGCGGCGGAGGCTTTCCAGGCTTCGTTGTCGAGCACCTTGCTGCTGATCCTGGCGGCGGTGGTGACCATGTACATCGTGCTGGGCGTGCTCTACGAGAGCTACATCCATCCGATCACCATTCTGTCGACTTTGCCTTCAGCGGCGGTCGGCGCCTTGCTGGCGTTGATCCTGAGCGGCAATGACCTGGGCATGATCGCGATCATCGGCATCATCCTGCTGATCGGCATCGTGAAGAAAAACGCGATCATGATGATCGACTTCGCCCTCGACGCTGAGCGCAACCAAGGCATGGACCCGCAAACGGCGATCTATCAGGCCGCCTTGCTGCGTTTCCGGCCGATCCTGATGACCACCCTGGCGGCGTTGTTCGGTGCCGTGCCGTTGATGCTGGCCACCGGTTCCGGTGCGGAACTGCGCCAGCCGCTGGGTCTGGTGATGGTTGGCGGTTTGCTGCTGAGCCAGGTTCTGACGTTGTTCACTACGCCTGTGATTTACCTGTATTTCGATCGGTTGGGACGTCGTTTTGGCAAGACCGGTGCGCAGGAGACGGCGGTATGACGGCCTGCGTGACCTGTGGGAGCGGGCTTGCTCGCGAAGGCATCCGGTCAGTCGACAAGGATGTTGAATGCAAAGCCCTCTTCGCGAGCAAGCCCGCTCCCACAGGGGGCCGCCATCGATGAACCTTTCGGGACCTTTCATCAAGCGCCCGGTCGCGACCATGTTGCTGAGCCTGGCGATCATGCTGCTGGGCGGTGTGAGCTTCGGTTTGCTGCCCGTGTCGCCGCTGCCGCAAATGGACTTTCCGGTGATCGTGGTCCAGGCCAGCCTGCCCGGGGCGAGCCCCGAGGTCATGGCGTCGACCGTGGCCACGCCGCTGGAGCGCTCCTTCGGCACCATCGCCGGGGTCAACACCATGAGCAGCCGCTCCAGCCAGGGTTCGACCCGGGTGATCCTGCAATTTGACCTGGACCGCGACATCAATGGTGCGGCGCGGGAAGTGCAAGCGGCTATCAATGCCTCGCGCACCCTGCTGCCGAGCGGGATGCGCAGCATGCCGACCTACAAGAAGGTCAACCCATCCCAGGCGCCGATCATGGTACTGTCGCTGACCTCGGACGTGCTGGAAAAAGGCCAGCTCTATGACCTGGCCTCGACGATCCTGTCCCAGAGCCTGTCCCAGGTGCAGGGCGTGGGCGAGGTGCAGATCGGCGGCAGTTCCCTGCCGGCGGTACGTATCGAACTCGAACCGCAGTCGCTGAACCAGTACGGCGTGGCCCTGGACGATGTGCGCAACACCATCGCCAATGCCAACGTGCGCCGGCCCAAGGGCTCGGTCGAAGATGACCAGCGGCTGTGGCAGGTCCAGGCCAACGACCAGCTGGAAAAAGCCAAGGACTACGAATCGCTGATCATCCACTACAACGGCGGCGCGGCCCTGCGCCTGAAGGATGTGGCCAAGGTCAGCGACGGCGTCGAGGACCGCTACAACAGCGGCTTCTTCAACGACGACGCGGCGGTGCTGCTGGTGATCAACCGCCAGGCCGGTGCCAACATCATCGAGACGGTCAACGAGATCAAGGCGCAATTGCCGGCGTTGCAGGCGGTGCTGCCGGCCAGCGTCAAGCTGAACCTCGCCATGGACCGTTCGCCGGTGATCAAGGCGACACTGCACGAGGCGGAAATGACCCTGCTGATCGCCGTGGCACTGGTGATCCTGGTGGTGTTCCTGTTTCTCGGTAACTTCCGCGCCTCGCTGATCCCGACCCTGGCGGTGCCGGTATCGCTGGTCGGCACCTTTGCCGTGATGTACCTCTACGGCTTTTCGCTGAACAACCTGTCGCTGATGGCGCTGATCCTGGCCACCGGGCTGGTGGTGGACGATGCCATCGTGGTGCTGGAGAACATTTCCCGGCACATCGACGCAGGCGTGCGGCCGATGAAGGCGGCGTACCTGGGCGCCCAGGAAGTCGGCTTTACCTTGCTGTCGATGAACGTGTCGCTGGTAGCGGTGTTCCTGTCGATCCTGTTCATGGGCGGGATCATCGAAAGCCTGTTCCGCGAGTTTTCCATCACCCTGGCGGCGGCCATCGTGGTCTCGCTGGTGGTGTCGCTGACCCTGACGCCGATGCTCTGCGCCCGTTGGCTCAAGCCGCACACGCCGGGGCAGGAGAACCGTCTGCAACGCTGGAGCCAACGGGCCAATGAATGGATGGTCGGCAAATACGCCACCAGCCTCGACTGGGTGCTGCGCCACAAGCGTCTGACATTGCTCAGTCTGTTTGTGACAATTGGCGTTAACATTGCACTCTATGTTGTTGTTCCTAAAACGTTTATGCCTCAGCAAGATACAGGGCAACTGATCGGTTTCGTACGCGGCGACGACGGCCTGTCGTTCAGCGTGATGCAGCCGAAGATGGAAATTTTCCGCCGGGCTGTGTTGAAGGACGAAGCGGTGGAAAGCGTTGCCGGGTTCATCGGCGGCACCAACGGCACCAACAACGCCTTCATGCTGGTGCGCCTGAAGCCGATCAAGGAGCGCAACATTTCCGCGCAGAAAGTCATCGAACGCCTGCGCAAGGAAATGCCCAAGGTTCCCGGCGCGCAACTGATGCTCATGGCGGACCAGGACCTGCAATTCGGTGGCGGCCGCGAGCAGACTACCTCGCAGTATTCGTACATCCTGCAGAGCGGGGATCTGGGGGCGTTGCGCGAGTGGTATCCGAAAGTCGTCACCGCGCTCAGGGCCTTGCCCGAACTGACGGCGATCGATGCCCGTGAAGGCCGGGGTGCCCGGCAAGTGACCCTGATCGTCGACCGCGACCAGGCCAAGCGCCTGGGTGTCGACATGGACATGGTCACGGCGGTGCTGAACAACGCCTACAGCCAGCGGCAGATTTCGACCATCTACGACAGCCTCAACCAGTATCAGGTGGTGATGGAGGTCAATCCGAAATACGCCCAGGACCCGATCACCCTCAAGCAGGTCCAGGTCATTACCGCCGACGGCGCGCGGATCCCGTTGTCGACCATCGCTCATTACGAAAACAGCCTGGAAGACGACCGGGTCAGCCACGAGGGCCAGTTTGCCTCGGAGAGCATTTCCTTCGACATGGCCGAAGGCGTGACCGTGGAGCAGGGCACCGCCGCCATCGAGCGGGCGATTGCCAAGGTGGGCTTGCCGGAAGACGTGATCGTGAAAATGGCCGGCACCGCCGACGCCTTTGCCGCCACGCAAAAGAGCCAGCCGTTCATGATTCTCGGTGCCCTGGTGGCGGTGTATCTGGTGCTCGGCGTGTTGTACGAAAGCTACATTCACCCGCTGACCATTCTGTCCACGCTGCCGTCGGCCGGGGTCGGTGCGTTGCTGTCGATCTATGCGCTGGGCGGCGAATTCAGCCTGATTTCGTTGCTGGGGCTGTTTCTGCTGATCGGCGTGGTGAAGAAAAACGCCATTCTGATGATCGACCTGGCGTTACAGCTGGAGCGTCATCAGGGCATGGCACCGCTGGAATCGATTCGCAGTGCCTGCCTGCAACGTTTGCGGCCGATCCTGATGACCACCCTGGCGGCGATCCTCGGTGCCTTGCCGCTGCTGCTCAGCCGCGCCGAAGGGGCGGAAATGCGCCAGCCGCTGGGCCTGACGATCATCGGCGGGCTGATCTTCAGCCAGGTGCTGACGCTATACACCACCCCGGTGGTCTACCTCTATCTCGACAAACTGCGCCATCGCTTCAATAAATGGCGTGGGGTGCGTACCGATGCTGCTCTGGAAACTCCGCTATGACTGAACGTTCGCTTTTCAACCTGGCTGCACCGCTGATCACGGCCCGAGGCTCGCGTTTGTTGAGCCTGTCTCTGTGCGTGGCGATGCTCAGTGCCTGCGCCGTCGGCCCGGATTACCAGCGCCCGCAAACCGCCGAGCCAGCGCAGTACAAGGCCGCAGAAGGCTGGCGCCAGGCCAATCCGAGCGATGCCTTGGCGCGTGGTGCGTGGTGGGAGTTGTACGGCGACCGACAGCTCAATGGCCTGATCGAGAAACTCAACAGCTCGAACCAGACCGTGGCCCAGTCCGAAGCCCAATACCGTCAGGCCCAGGCGCTGGTGCGCAGTGCCCGTGGGGCGTTCTTTCCGACGGTCGACCTGACGGCCGGCAAGACCCGTTCCAGCCAAGGCACTGGCAGCAGCAGCTCTAGCCTCAGCAGCTCTTCCAGTGGTATCCGCGACACCTATACCGCCCAGGCCGGGGTCAGTTGGGAGGCCGACATCTGGGGCAAATTGCGGCGTGGCCTCGAAGCCGATACGGCCAATGCCCAGGCGAGCTTTGCCGACCTGGCGGCCATGCGCCTGAGCCAACAGTCGGAACTGGTGCAGAACTACCTGCAATTGCGGGTGATCGATGGCCAGAAGCGCTTGCTCCAGGACACGGTCGAGGCCTACCGGCGTTCGCTGAAAATGACTGAAAACCAGTACCGCGCCGGGGTTTCCGGCAAGGACGCAGTGGCCCAGGCGCAGACGCAGCTCAAAAGCACCGAAGCCGATATGATCGACCTGATCTGGCAACGCGCGCAGTTCGAGAACGCCATTGCCGTGCTGATCGGCCTGCCGCCGGCCGAGTTCAGCCTGGCGGAAAGCAGCGACATTCCGCAGTTGCCGCAAGTACCACTGGCACTGCCGTCGCAGTTGCTGGAACGTCGCCCGGACATCGCTTCGGCCGAACGCTCGGTGATCGCCGCCAACGCCAACATTGGTGTGGCCAAGGCTGCCTATTACCCGGACCTGACCCTGAGTTTGAACGGTGGTTACAGCAGCAGTACCTCGAAAGACTTGTTCAGCCTGCCGAACCGCTTCTGGTCGGTCGGGCCGCAATTGGCCATGACCCTGTTCGACGGCGGCCAGCGCTCGGCGGAAGTCGACCGCAGTGAAGCGGCCTACGACGAAACGGTGGCCAAGTACCGCCAGACCGTGCTGGACGGATTCCGCGAAGTGGAAAACTTCCTGGTGCAGCTCAAGGTGCTTGAGGACGAAGCCGTCGTGCGCCAACAGGCATTGGACGCTGCCCGCGAATCGTTGCGCCTGACCCAGAACCAGTACAAGGCCGGTTTGATCGCGTACATCGATGTGGTGGTGACCCAGGCCGCAGCACTGAACAATGAACGCAGTAACCTGGACCTGCTGCAAAGCCGCCTGATAGCCAGCGTGCAATTGATTGCCGCCCTGGGCGGTGGCTGGGACGGGCAGCTTGAGGTGAGCGAAAACCAATAACGGTTGACCCCTGCAATCCCTGTAGGAGCTAGCTTGCCAGCGATGGTCGACAACGATAACGCTGTAAACCGGATAAACGCGGCGCACTGGAGTCCATCGCCAGCAAGCCGGCTCCTACAGTCTGGCGTTCACATCATTTCGACCAGGACGCGGTCCCTTGTAGGAGCTGGCTTGCCAGCGATGGTCGTTAACGATAACGCGTATGACCTGGATAAACGCGGCGCACTGGAGTCCATCGCCAGCAAGCCGGCTCCTACAGTTTGGTGTTCACATTATTTCGGCCAGGACGCGGTCACCTGTAGGAGCTGGCTTGCCAGCGATGGTGGATAACGATGACGCGCATGAACCGGACAAACGCGGCGCACGGGAGCCCATCGCCAGCAAGCCGGCTCCTACAGTTTGGTGTTCACATCATTTCGACCAGGACGCGGTCCCTTGTAGGAGCTGGCTTGCCAGCGATGGTCGTCAACGATGACGCGCATGAACCGGACAAACGCGGCGCACTGGAGTCCATCGCCAGCAAGCCGGCTCCTACAGTTTGGTGTTCACATCATTTCGACCAGGACGCGGTCTCTTGTAGGAGCTGGCTTGCCAGCGATGGTCGTGAAAGATGACGCGTACAAACTGGATAAACGCGGCGCACTGGAGTCCATCGCCAGCAAGCCGGCTCCTACAGTTTGGTGTTCACATCATTTCGACCAGGACGCGGTCCCGTGTAGGAGCCGGCTTGCCAGCGATGATCGTTAACGATGACGCGTGTGACCGGGATAAACGCGGCGAACTTGAGTCCATCGCCAGCAAGCCGGCTCCTACAGTTTGGTGTTCACATCATTTCGACCAGGACGCGGTCCCTTGTAGGAGCCGGCTTGCCAGCGATGGTCGTTAACGATGACGCGCATGAACCGGACAAACGCGGCGCACTGGAGTCCATCGCCAGCAAGCTGGCTCCTACAGTTTGGTGTTCACATCATTTCGATCAGGACGCGGTCCCTTGTAGGAGCCGGCTTGCCAGCGATGGTCGTTAACGATAACGCGTATGACCTGGATAAACGCGGCGCACTGGAGTCCATCGCCAGCAAGCCGGCTCCTACAAGGTTTGTGTTGACGATGCGAGTTAATGTAAAACCTTAAAACAGGCGTTTCATCGGCCTGATGGCCTTTTGCTTATTTTGTGAGTGCGTTCTCATTTGGAATCAGTACAATCGCCGCATTTGCCCCCCAGCGAGAATCAATACCATTAACAGGGGCATTCGCGAGAAGTCCCCATGCTCATCGGTAGCTATTCCCCCACCCTGGTTATCATTTCGCTCTGCGTAGCGATTCTCGCGTCATACACCGCCCTCGACCTGACCGGACGCATTGCCACCGCCAAAGGCCGCGCCGTGCATTTGTGGACCGCGGGCGGGGCCATTGCCATGGGCGTCGGCATCTGGTCGATGCATTTTATCGGCATGCTCGCGTTCAAGTTGCCGATCGACCTGGGTTACGACGGCATGATCACCCTGTTGTCGCTGCTGATCGGCGTGCTCTCCAGCGGTTTTGCCCTGTGGCTGGTCAGCCAGCCGCAATTGCCGGCCTGGCAACTGGCCTTTGGCGCGTTGGTCATGGGTGCTGGCATCAGCGCGATGCACTACACCGGCATGGCGGCCATGCGCATGCAACCGGGCATCGATTATGACCCGACGCTGTTCGGCGCTTCGCTGATGATCGCGGTCGGTGCATCGGGCGCGGCATTGTGGATCGCTTTCCATCTGCGCCAGCACACGCCTTATGTCCGCCTGATCCGTGGCGGCGCCGCTGTGATCATGGGCATCGCCATCGTCGGCATGCACTACACCGGCATGGCCGCTGCACGTTTTGCCGATGGCAGTTTTTGCGGGGCGGCGGTCAATGGCCTGAGCGGCAAGGGCCTGGACAACCTGGTGCTGGTCACCACGCTGGCGGTGCTGAGCATCGCCTTGCTGACCTCGATCCTCGATGCACGCCTGGAGGCCCGCACCGCGAGCCTGGCGCAGTCGTTGACCGAGGCCAACCGGGAATTGACCCAACTGGCCCTGCACGACACCCTCACCGGGTTGCCGAACCGGACGTTGCTCGCCGACCGAATCGATCAGGCCATGTCGCGGGTCCGGGAAGAAGGGGGCTGCTTTGCCCTGATGTTCATCGATCTGGACGGCTTCAAACCGGTCAACGATGCCTTCGGCCACCATATGGGTGATCTGCTGTTGCGCGAAGTGGCCCAGCGTCTGCGCGAAGACCTGCGCAGCCAGGACACCTTGGCGCGGATCGGCGGCGATGAGTTCGTGTTGCTGGTGCAATTGAGCGAACAGAACGACGCCTTGAACCTCGCGGCCCGTCAGGTCGGGTTGATCGCGCGGGCGTTCCGGGTGACCGAACATGATCTGCATATCTCCGCCAGCGTCGGCATCGCGCTCTACCCGGGTAACGGCCAGTCCGCCCACGAGTTGCTGATGAACGCCGACGCGGCGATGTATCACGCCAAGGGCGCAGGTAAAAACGGCTACAGCTTTTTCGATGCGTCAATGAACAGCAACGCGCGCAAGCAGCTGCAATTGCTGCAGGATCTGCGAAATGCCGTGGAACATCAGGAGTTCAGCCTGCATTACCAGCCCAAGTTCGACGCCGCCAATGGCCGTCCGGTGGGCGCCGAGGCCTTGTTGCGCTGGGAGCACCCGACGCAAGGAATGCTGTTGCCGGACAAATTCATCGAACTGGCGGAAAAGACCGGGTTGATCATTCCGATCGGCGAGTGGGTGCTCAACGAAGCGTGCCGCCAGATGCGCGAGTGGTACGTGCTGGGCTATACCGATTGGCGCATCGCGGTGAACCTTTCTGCCATCCAGTTTTGCCATGCGGGGCTGGTCCAGAGCGTCGCCAAGGCCTTGGCCACTCACCATCTGCCGGCCAACAGCCTGACCCTGGAAATCACTGAAACCACGGCCATGAGCGATGCCGATGCGAGCATGACGGTGCTTCAGGAACTGTCGGAAATGGGCGTTGACCTGTCCATCGACGATTTTGGCACCGGCTATTCGAGTTTGATGTACCTCAAGCGCCTGCCGGCCAATGAACTGAAGATCGACCGCGGTTTTGTCCGCGACCTGGAGCACGACAGCGATGACGCCGCCATTGTTTCGGCCATCGTCGCCCTCGGCCAGGCGCTGGGGTTGCGCATCGTTGCCGAGGGAGTGGAGACGGGCTCGCAGCAAGACTTCCTGACGCAACTCGGTTGCGATTCGTTGCAGGGTTACCTGCTGGGGCATCCGCTGCCGGCCGCAGGTTTCATGATGGAAATCCATCGCGGCGAGGCACTGGTCGCCAGCTGACCCGTGGCGAGGGAGCTTGCTCCCGCTGGGTCGCAAAGCGGCCCCCGCTTTTCAGCCTGCAGAGTCAACTGAAATCGCGACTGCTTCGCAGCCGAACGGGAGCAAGCTCCCTCGCCACAATGCTCTGTCGAATTCATGCAAAAACCGCCAATGGCGGTTATTCTTGCCCCCGACCGCTTAAGCTTTGATTGGGGGAAAGCTCGCATGGATAAAGTCATCGTCATCACCGGCGGCAGCCGCGGCATTGGGGCCGCCACCGCTCTGTTGGCCGCCGCGCAGGGCTATCGGATCTGCATCAACTACCAGGCCGACGAACAATCTGCACTCAGCGTGCTGGAGCAAGTCCGCGCCCTCGGTGCGCAAGCCATTGCGGTACGGGCCGACGTCAGCATCGAAGACGAAGTCATCGCGCTGTTCAATCGGGTAGACAGCGAACTTGGCCGGGTCACCGCGCTGGTGAACAACGCCGGCACCGTCGGGCAAAAGTCCCGGGTCGACGAGATGTCCGAGTTCCGCATTCTCAAAATCATGAAAACCAACGTCCTGGCGCCGATCCTCTGCGCCAAGCACGCGATCCTGCGCATGTCGCCCAAACACGGCGGGCAGGGTGGCAGCATCGTCAACGTGTCGTCGGTGGCCTCGCGCTTGGGCTCGCCCAACGAGTACGTCGACTACGCGGCCTCCAAAGGCGCGCTGGACTCGTTCACCATCGGTCTGTCCAAGGAAGTGGCGGGCGAGGGGATTCGGGTCAACGCCGTGCGTCCGGGCTACATCTACACCGATTTCCACGCCTTGAGCGGTGATCCGGATCGGGTCAGCAAGCTGGAATCGGCGATCCCGATGGCCCGGGGCGGACGTCCGGACGAAGTGGCGGAGGCGATTGTCTGGCTGCTGTCGGACAAGGCTTCTTATGCGACGGGGACGTTTGTTGATCTCGGTGGTGGTCGTTAAGAGGAATTCGCGTGGTGTCTACTGTCATTCGTGACAGTAGACGTTCCTTCCGGGATGCGCCTAGATTCGCGGTAGTCTTTGAAGGGACGCCTCGATTTGAACAGGCACACACCATCGATCAACGTTGTTGACCCGCGCGGTTTAGCCGTTCGTGCGCTGGCGTACCATCGACTGGCGGCCGTCAAACCGATCACTGCGCGGGTAACGCAGCAGGTTTTCGATCCGCTTGGCCGCCTCGTTCAACAACGCGATCCGCGATTGTTTGCCTTGCGTCAGAGCGATGCCTCGGTCCCGGCGAACCTCACCACGATCCATAACCTGACGGGGCAGGCGCTGTGCAGCGACAGCGTCGATGCCGGGTGGCAACTCGGGTTGGCGGGTGCGGCAGGGCAGGTGCTTGAGTCATGGGATCAACGTGGCTGGCATCGTCGCACTGAACATGATCCATTGCTGCGGCCTGTCGCAGTGCATGAGCAGGTTTCGGGTGAACCCGAGCGCTGTGTCGAGCGAATGACGTTCGGGGGCGTTTCGGATGATCACGCCCGGTATAACTGCTGTGGCCAACCCATCCGCCAGGACGACCCGGCAGGTAGTCGATTGATGACCGACTATGGGCTGTCGGCGGTGGTACTGCATGAGCGTCGGCACTTCCTCAACAGCTTCGCTCCGGTTGACTGGCCAGCGCTGTACACAGACCGGGACCGCTTGCTGGAGCCAGGCACCGGCGCTCAGACTTCGTGGCGCTTCGCGTCTACCGGCGAAGTGGCAGCGCAAACCGATGCCAAAGGTCATACCCAGTATTTTGCGCATGATCGCGCTGGTCAATTGCGTTCGGTGGGGCTAAAGCGCTCTGGACAACAAGGCGTCGATACGCTGGTCAGTGCCATCCATTACAGCGCTTCAGGTCAAGTTGAACATGAACTCGCCGGCAATGGCATGCGCACCACTAGCGTTTATAATCCGTCCGATGGGCACCTAATGCTGCTGGCCACTCAATGCCCGGATCAGAGCTTTTTGCAGAAGCTGAGTTACTGTTACGACCCGGTTGGCAACATCACCGAAATCACCGACGCTGCTTTACCCATCCAGCATTTTGCCAACCAGCGCATCGAACCGGTGCGGCGCTTCAGGTACGACACGCTTTACCAATTGATCAGCGCGACCGGCTGGGAAACCGTCAGGCCCTCATTCGGTCCTGCCTTACCAGAGTGGCAGACGTACGGCCCGCCGGATGGCAGCCGCTGGTGCAACTACAGCGAAACCTACGATTACGATGAAGCGGGCAATCTGTTGCAGCGTATCCATCATGGCGCGGTGGGCGATACCCTGAGCATGCGCGTCGCCCCGCTGAGTAATCGCAGCGTCAAGGTCCACCCCACTCAAACCGGCGTGGATGAGTCGTTCGACGCTCGGGGCAATCTGTTGGAGCTTCAACCCGGGCAAGGCTTGCAATGGAACGGGCGAAGCCAGTTGGCTCAGGTCACACCCGTCGTTCGGGTCAATGGCGCTGACGATCTAGAGCGATATGTCTACGACAGCGAAGGCACGCGCCTGCGCAAAACCCGCACGACCGCAGCGAAATCCATCGCCCATACCGCCGAAGTGCGTTATCTGCCCGGCCTCGAACTGCACAGCAACAGCGCCACGGGGGAACAGCTGCAAGTAGTCAGCATTCAGGCCGGCCGCTGCACCGTGCGTCTGTTGCATTGGGATAGCCCGCCACCGGCCGAAATGGACAACGACCAATTGCGTTTTTGCTTCGATGATCACCTGGGATCGAGTGCCTTTGAGGTAGACGCCCAGGCGAAGGTGATCAGCCAGGAAGTGTATTACCCCTTTGGCGGCACGGCATGGCTGGCCGGACGGCATGAAGTGGAAATCGGGTACAAGACCATTCGTTATTCAGGCAAGGAACGGGATGCGACGGGGCTTTATTATTATGGGGCGCGGTATTACGCGCCTTGGTTGCAACGCTGGTTGAATCCGGATCCGGCGGGGGATGTGGATGGGGTAAACCAATACCTAATAGTAATTAATAATCCGTTATTTTTTTTTGACCCCGATGGCTGCGGTCGTACCTCAATCGTTGCTGAGGCTTCATCTTTCGAATTAGTACACAGCATTGAAAGGGTGTCATATTTTCATTCTGAGCTGCAGCAACGTCTTGATTCCGCCGGAGAGCAGTCAATAAAACGTTTTTATAATGTTGAAAGTAAAGTTTCGGATGTGTTTGAAGGGGGGTATGAAATTCACTCGAAATATAGGTGGGATAAATTTGAAAACACATTCTGGAAGGATTTATGGGCCTTTCAGACAAATTATCGAACGGAAATGCGGCAAGGGTATTACGCCAGTGATGTTGCTAAGTATCAATATACGAAAGTGTCTAAAACGAATGGCTTTTTTGGGTATCTTCCATCTGTAATAAAAAGAGTCGGCGTTCAGAACGATGCAACACTGGAGAAAACGGAGCAGTTAGTTAGTGGGGGCGAGCAAATGCTAACAATTTTTATGGGTGACACTCCAAATGGAAAGTCTACACAGCAAATTTTGAATGATTTTGGTCTAAGGGCGCTTAAGGTTGAGCGAGTGGATCATGATAAAAGAGAAGTTGATTTTTTTATTCATGTCGAGCCTGTGGCTCCGGGTTTTACACGTTACATTGATGTGGTTGCCAAGGAAAATGAATTGACAGTTGAAAATTTGGCTCCTTTTAATGTTGTTTCTGTTGAACGGCGTAATCACCGATTATTCTGAGATTTTTAACCGCGGCACAGAAGGTTTGAAAAGGCTGGTGAACAACGGCGATGTAGTACCTTGTGGTGCTAACTTTCCAAGTTCTGTAAAGAGTTGAAGTTAGTAAAGAGTAGTGTCAAAACGACCGCACAATCCGCCCCAACGTCTCCATCGCCTTCTCCGCAGTCTCATCCCACGGGCTGCCATAATTCAACCGAATGCAATTCCTGAACCGCTGCGCTGGCGAAAAGATCGGCCCCGGTGCAATGCTGATCCCCTGCGCCAACGCCATCTGAAACAACTTCAACGAATTCATCTGCTCCGGTAGTTCCAACCATAGGAAATACCCGCCCGCCGGTTGGCTGACCCGCGTCTGCGCCGGGAAATAACGGGCGATGGCGGCGAGCATGGCGCTTTGCTGGTCTTCCAGCGCATGGCGCAATTTGCGCAGGTGGCGGTCGTAGCCGCCGTGTTGCAAGTAATCGGCGATGGCGGCTTGGGCCGGCATCGATGCGCACAGCGAGGTCATGAGTTTCAGCCGTTCGATTTTCTGCGCGAAACGCCCGGCGGCGACCCAGCCGATGCGGTAACCAGGGGCCAGGCTCTTGGCGAACGAGCCGCAGTGCATCACCAGGCCTTCGGTATCAAAGGCCTTGGCCGGTTTTGGTGCTTGTTGGCCGTAATACAGTTCGGCGTAGACATCGTCTTCGATCAACGGCACCTGGTGGCGGCGCAACAATTCCACCAGCTGCTGTTTCTTGGCCTCGGGCACGGTCGCGCCCATGGGGTTCTGGAAACTGGTCATGCACCAGCAGGCTTTGATCGGATGGCGTTCCAGGGTTTGCTCGAGCACGCCGAGGTCGATGCCATCGCGTGGGTGCACGGGGATTTCCACGGCCTTGAGCTTCAGGCGTTCGAGCACTTGCAGGCAGGCGTAGAACGCCGGGGCTTCGATGGCTACCAGGTCGCCGGGCTCGGTCACCGCTTGCAGGCACAGGTTGAGCGCCTCCAGCGCGCCGTTGGTGATCAGCAGTTCTTCCATGGGTAGCATCAGCCCTCCGACCATGTAGCGCAGGGCGATTTGCCGACGCAGTTGCGGGTTGCCTGGCGACATGTCGGTGACGACCATGCGCGGGTCCATTTCGCGGCTGGCGCTGGCCAGGGAGCGGGACAAGCGTTGCAGGGGAAACAACGTAGGGCTGGGGAACGCCGAGCCGAAGGGCACGGTGTTCGGGTCCTTGATCGAGTCGAGCACCGAGAACACCAGTTCGCTGACATCGACCTCGGTGGACTCATTGACCTGGCTACTGATCTCCGGTTCGGAAAATGGCCGTGGTGCATGGGCGTTGACGAAGTATCCGGAACGCGGACGAGCGCGGATCAGTCCGCGACGTTCCAGCAGGTAGTAGGCCTGGAACACCGTCGACGGGCTGACGCCATAGGTCTGGCTGGCGTAGCGAACCGAGGGTACGCGCTGGCCGGGACCCAGGACGCCGGATCGGATCAGTTCTGCGATGTCGTCGGCGAATTTTTCGTAGCGTTTCATCGGTGTCCCGTCATGGAGTCGATTCGATTTACTGCGGCGAGGGGGCTTGCCTGTGGCGAGGGGGCTTGCCCCCGTTGGGGCGCAAAGCGGCCCTGCTTTTTTTCATTCCACAACACCGAGTCGTCGGATTGACGACTGCTTCGCAGCCGAACGGGGGCAAGCCCCCTCGCCACAGTGGATTGCATTGCCAAAACAGGGTTGCACTTCACCAAGGTCTGCATCTTAAAGGTTCAGCGATTCATCGGCGCAACAAACCGGCTCTTTGCCACGCTGTAGACGTCAGGCTCATCGCTGTCGATCACCTTGAAACTGATGCTTTGCGAACTGCTGGCCGGACGCTCGGTGAGCATCGCCACCGACACCGGCACGTCGACAATTTCGCCCGGTGCCAGGCTCAACTCGGTCTTGCCTTGCAACTCGAAATCATCGGCATCGACCAGGTGCAATTGGTAGTCCTGGCGCTGCTGGGTCTTGTTGATCACTTTCAGACTGTAGATGTTTTCGATCTGCCCCTGGCTGTTCTCGCGGAACAGGCCACGGTCCTTGCTGACATCGAGCGACACCATCGGCCGCTCCACCAGCGCCACCACCAGGGCGGCGATCATTACCAGCAGCACGGCGGTGTAGCCGATCAGGCGCGGGCGCAGCAGGTGTGTCTTGCCACCCTGCAACTGATGCTCGGAGGTATAGCTGATCAATCCCCGGGCGTAGCCCATTTTGTCCATGATCGAATCACAGGCGTCGATGCACGCCGCGCAACCGATGCACTCCATCTGCAAGCCATCGCGAATGTCGATGCCGGTCGGGCAGACCTGTACGCAGAGCTGGCAATCGATGCAATCGCCCAAACCCACGTCGGCGGGCTTGACCTCGCGTTTGCGCGGGCCACGGTTTTCACCACGGGCCACGTCGTAGGAAATGGTCAGGGTGTCCTTGTCGAACATCACGCTCTGGAAGCGCGCGTAGGGACACATGTGCATGCACACTGCTTCACGCAGCCAGCCGGCATTGATATAGGTGGCGCCGGTAAAAAACAGCACCCAGAACAGACTGACGCCGCTCATTTGCAGGCTCAGCAGTTCTTCGGCCAGTGGCCGGATCGGTGTGAAGTAGCCGACAAAGGTCAGGCCGGTCAGCAGGCTGATGGCCAGCCACAAGGTGTGCTTGGCCGAACGCCGCATCAGTTTGTTCAGGCCCCACGGCGCGGCCTGCAACTTGATTCGCTGGTTGCGTTCGCCTTCGGTGATCTTCTCGCACCACATGAAGATCCAGGTCCAGGAGCTTTGTGGGCAGGTGTAACCACACCAGACCCGTCCCGCGAACACCGTGATCGCAAACAGGCCGAAGGCGGCAATGATCAGCAGCGCCGAGAGCAGGATGAAATCCTGCGGCCAGAAAGTCGCGCCGAAGATATGGAACTTGCTTTCGGAAAGGTCCCAGAGCACCGCCTGGCGGCCGCCCCAGTTCAACCACACGGTGCCGAAGAACAGCAAAAACAGAAAGCCCGCGCCACTGATGCGCAGGGTGCGGAACAGCCCGGTGAAGCTGCGGGTGTGGATCAGGTTGTCGCTGGTTTTGGCCTTCATCTTTGGACGTGAAGGCTCGAATGTTTCTACGGTTCGGACGGGGATTCTCTCGCTCATGGTCTTTCGCTCATCAGCCTCCATCAGGCATGAGCACTATGAGCGGCGATCTGTTTACATAACAGACTCAGGTATCGCATTAAAAAGCGGATCAGATAGCCCGGGGCGCACGGCCTGCGACAACTTGAAGCACCCGCCACGCAGGGGCGCAAACGCCAGGTAGAAACAGCGGCGGAGGAAGTTGATCAATGCCAGTCAAATCACCGAACCACTGTCGGTGGCTTTCAAGTGTCGGCGTCCATCCACTGCGCCGGCGACGGTCAAGGCGTTGGCCTCGGCTTCGGTGATGTAGATGCGGTGGCCTTCGATGTCCACTGCCGACATGGCTTTGCGGCCATCGGTGACGATGGTCACGTCGGGACACAGACGAATGTATTCGCCATTTTCGGTGGTGAAAAAGCCGGTCTGGTTCTCGATGCGTACAGTCATGGCGGAATCCTTTTTTTAGCGGAGTCTAAAGATTCAGGCCGCAACCACCGGACATCGTTCTGTGCAACCGATTAATGGTCGCTGCGGTCCACCGTCCATGGCCCCCCTCAAGGACAACCCCATGAACGCCTGGTGGCACGAAGTCTGGGTGACCCTGCAAGCCGAGTTCGCCGACATCACCGATGCCTCGCAACTGACGCGGATGACCGTGCGCCTGTTGATGGCCGCCGTGCTAGGTGGGATTCTCGGGTTCGAACGCGAACACCAGGGCAAGGCTGCTGGCGTGCGCACCCATATGCTGGTGGCGATGGGGGCCGCGCTGTTCGTGCTGGTGCCACAGATGTCCGGCTCACAGGCCGACGCCATGAGCCGGGTGGTGCAGGGCGTGATCGCCGGGATCGGTTTCCTGGGGGCCGGCACCATCCTGAAAAACCAGGAGGGCGACGAAGGCCACGTCAAGGGCCTGACCACCGCCGCCGGCCTGTGGATGACCGCCGCCATTGGCGTTGCAGCCGGGCTGGGCCGGGAGGCGACGGCGGTGCTCAGCACACTGTTGGCGCTCGGGGTGTTCAGTGTGATGCCGAGCATCGTGAGGCTGATTGACAAGGATCGCGGGCCCTAGGAGGTATTCACCCGGTCTGCGGAGGTCGCTTCACAATCTGATTCCTGCTCGTCGCACTTTGATTCCGAGAGTTCATGCTGGCTGTAGTCCATTTCACAGTGCAGCAGATGATTCTCCAGATCCTTGATGATTGAGCTTCTGGTTGAAAGCTCAGAGCGATTGCGTTCGGCATCGAAGCAAAGAAATTCGTAGTTGAATATTTTCAAGGGAAGGCCAGCCGTCGGTTGATCGTTCACGGTTGAGCGCGTGGTGCTGTGCGCTCGCTATGTCTGTGAATTCGCTGACGCTGGAAAAAAAAGTTTTCATGGCTGGCCACGCTCAAGACTGATGGAGTGGTGGCTATATAAGGCGCAGGGTGCAAGTTCCGTAAAGTGTCGAACGGGCAGAACTGGTGTTTTCGGATCGGTACTACGCGTTCTTGGGAAGTGTCATTCATTTTTCATGATCGTCCCTGGCTTTGAGGCAGGAACGATCAACTGTCTTCATTCAGGATTCACAATCACCGGCGGCATCGTCGCGGGTGGTTCTTCCCTTGGCGGCGGGGTCGTGCCGGGCGGGTCCTGTTCGGGCACCGGTTGAGGATCCGTCGGCGGGATCACCGGGTCATCGATGTTCGGATCGGGGGTTTCAGCCGGGAATGGATTGTTCATTGTTCAAGCCTCCGGTGGCACATGGCGTGAGTCGTGCTTAAGTAGGTGGACTGCGGCGCGAAGGATTTGATTCCGCAAATTGTCGCTGAACTTTTCCCGACGACTGTCGCTCGGAACCTAAAGTGAGTCCATTCCGGGGCGGATGGCCCGACGGGATGGCGACCAGACACCAGCGCGTCCATGGGGCGTAAGGAGAGAGGCTCGATGACGGCTGAAAAACCGACTGAGTTGAGCTACAACCCGCACATGCCGCTGTCGCAGGCGTTGTTGCTGCCGCGTATCGTCATTGAAAACATCATGCCGACCCTTGAAGGCGGGCAGTTCGCGGTCAAGTCCGTGGTGGGTCAGGATGTGGTGGTGACGGCCAAGGTGTTCGCCGACGGGCATGACAAGCTGGCGGTTCGCGTACGCTGGCGGGCCGATGACGAGGACGTTTGGCACAGCGCGGTCATGAACGATCTGGGCAACAACGGCTGGCAAGGGCAGTTCCGTGTCCACAGCCAGGGCCGGTATCTGTTCTGTATCGAAGCGTGGATCGATCAGTTCGCCAGTTTTCGCTATGAGCTGGAAAAGAAACATGCGGCGGCGGTTCCCGTCAGCCTGGAGCTGCAGGAAGGGCGGATTCATGTGCAGCAAGCCGCCGAACGTAGCGAAGGGCAACTCAGCGAGCAACTGGCGGCCTTGCACCATGAACTGTCAGGACTGCTTGAAACCGAGCAGGTCGCACTGTTTTTGCACCCGCGTAGCGCCGACCTCATGGCCCGCGTCGATCATCGCGCCTATCTGAGCCTGAGCCCGGAGTACCCGGTGGATGTGGAGCGCGAGTTGGCGCAGTTTGCCAGTTGGTATGAACTGTTTCCGCGTTCGATCACCGACAGTCCGCAACGCCACGGTACTTTCAACGACGTGCATTCGCGGCTGGCGATGATTCAGGACATGGGTTTCGACGTGCTGTATTTCCCGCCGATCCACCCGATCGGGCGCAGCTATCGCAAAGGCCCGAACAACTCGCTGACGGCGGGCCCCGATGATCCGGGCAGTCCCTATGCAATCGGCAGCGAAGAGGGCGGGCACGAGGCGATTCACCAGCAGTTGGGCACCCGCGAAGACTTCCGCCGACTGGTGGCCGCCGCCGCGGCCCACGGTCTGGAAATCGCCCTGGATTTTGCCATCCAGTGCTCCCAGGACCATCCGTGGCTCAAGCAACACCCCGGCTGGTTCAACTGGCGACCGGACGGCACGATCAAATACGCGGAGAACCCGCCGAAGAAGTACCAGGACATCGTCAACGTCGACTTCTATGCCCCCGAGGCGATTCCCAGCCTGTGGGTGGAACTGCGTGACATCGTGGTCGGCTGGGTCGAGGAGGGCGTGAAGATCTTTCGCGTTGATAACCCGCACACCAAGCCGTTGCCGTTCTGGCAATGGCTGATCGCCGATGTACGGGCGTTGTACCCTGAGGTGATCTTCCTCGCCGAAGCCTTCACCACCCCGGCGATGATGGCGCGCCTGGGCAAGGTCGGTTATTCCCAGAGCTACACCTATTTCACCTGGCGCAACACCAAGGCCGAACTGGCGACCTATTTCACTGAACTCAACGAATCGCCGTGGCGTGAATGCTACCGGCCGAATTTCTTCGTCAATACGCCGGACATCAATCCAGCATTCCTGCATGAATCCGGGCGTCCCGGGTTTCTCATCCGCGCCGTGCTGGCGACCATGGGCTCGGGCTTGTGGGGCATGTACTCGGGTTTCGAGTTGTGCGAGTCGGCGCCGGTGCCGGGCAAGGAGGAATACCTCGATTCCGAGAAGTACGAGATCCGCCCGCGGGACTTCAATGCGCCGGGCAACATCATCGCCGAGATCGCCCAGCTCAACCGCATCCGCCGGCAGAACCCGGCGCTGCACACGCATCTGGGGCTGAAGGTCTACAACGCCTGGAACGACAACATCCTGTACTTCGGCAAGCGCAGCTATGACGGCAGCAATTTCATTCTGGTGGCGGTCAGCCTCGATCCGCACAACGTGCAGGAGGCGAACTTCGAGTTGCCGTTGTGGGAAATGGGTTTGCCGGACGACGCCAGCACCCAGGGCGAAGACTTGATGAACGGTCATCGCTGGACCTGGCACGGCAAGCAGCAATTCATGCGGATCGACCCGGCGTATCAGCCGTTCGGGATTTGGCGCATTACTGCCTCATAAATACATCACAGACACCCGTGGCGAGAGGGCAATGTAGACCTGTAGGAGCCGGCTTGCTGGCGATGGCTGCGCATCAATTTACATGGATGGCGCCTGACACACCGCTATCGCCAGCAAGCCGGCTCCTACAGGCGAAAGGTGCCCATCCAAAGTTTCCCGGCTCTGTGGTGGTTACTTTGAATTGAACAGGAGTTTCACATGGCGAAGAAACCCAAGGCAGCCACGTTCATCAAGGACCCGCTCTGGTACAAGGACGCGGTGATCTATCAAGTTCACGTCAAATCGTATTTTGACTCCAACAACGACGGGATCGGCGATTTCCCCGGCCTCATCGCCAAACTCGATTACATCGCCGACCTGGGCGTCAACACCATCTGGTTGTTGCCGTTCTATCCCTCGCCACGGCGCGACGACGGTTATGACATCGCCGAGTACCGTGGCGTGCACAGTGACTACGGCACCATGGCCGATGCCAAGCGGTTCATTGCCGAGGCACACAAACGCGGCCTGCGGGTGATCACCGAGCTGGTCATCAACCACACGTCCGACCAGCACCCGTGGTTCCAGCGCGCCCGCAAGGCCAAAAAAGGTTCAGCCGCCCGGGACTTCTACGTGTGGTCCGATGACGATCAGAAGTACGACGGCACCCGCATCATTTTCCTCGACACCGAGAAGTCCAACTGGACCTGGGACCCGGTCGCCGGGCAATACTTCTGGCACCGTTTCTACTCTCACCAGCCGGACCTGAATTTCGATAATCCGCAAGTGATGAAAGCGGTGCTGTCGGTGATGCGTTACTGGCTCGACATGGGCATTGACGGCTTGCGCCTGGACGCCATTCCCTACCTGATCGAGCGCGATGGCACCAACAACGAGAACCTGCCGGAAACCCATGACGTCCTGAAACAGATCCGCGCCGAAATCGACGCCAACTACCCCGACCGCATGCTGCTGGCCGAAGCCAATCAGTGGCCGGAAGACACCCAGTTGTACTTCGGCGACACCGACAAGAAAGGCCTGAACGGCGACGAATGCCACATGGCTTTTCACTTCCCGTTGATGCCGCGCATGTACATGGCGCTGGCCCAGGAAGATCGCTTCCCGATCACCGACATTCTGCGCCAGACCCCGGACATTCCCGCCAATTGCCAATGGGCAATCTTCCTGCGCAACCACGATGAGTTGACCCTGGAGATGGTCACCGACAAGGAACGCGACTACCTGTGGAATTACTACGCCGCTGACCGCCGGGCGCGGATCAACCTGGGGATTCGCCGTCGCCTGGCGCCGCTGGTGGAGCGCGACCGCCGCCGGGTCGAGTTGCTCAACAGTCTGTTGCTGTCGATGCCCGGCACGCCGACCCTGTATTACGGCGACGAAATCGGCATGGGCGACAACATCTACCTCGGCGACCGCGACGGCGTGCGCACGCCGATGCAATGGTCCATCGACCGCAACGGTGGTTTCTCCCGAGCCGACCCGGCCAGCCTGGTGCTGCCGCCGATCATGGACCCGCAATACGGCTACCTGTCGGTCAACGTCGAAACCCAGGCCGGCGACCCGCATTCGCTGTTGAACTGGACTCGGCGCATGCTCGCCGTGCGCAAGCAATCCAAGGCCTTTGGGCGCGGTACGTTGAAGATGCTGTCGCCCAGCAACCGGCGGATTCTGGCCTACACCCGCGAATACACCGGGGTGGACGGCAAGCACGAAGTCATTCTGTGCGTGGCCAACGTGTCGCGCAGCGCCCAGGCCGCCGAGCTGGATTTGTCGGCCTATGTCGGCATGGTGCCGGTGGAAATGCTCGGGGGTAATGCGTTCCCCCCCATCGGCCAGTTGAATTTCCTCCTGACACTGGCGCCTTATGGCTTCTACTGGTTCGGCCTCGCCGCGGAAAACCAGATGCCGAGCTGGCATGTGGAGCCCGCGCAAAGCCTGCCGGACTTCACCACGCTGGTGCTGAAAAAGCGCATGGAGGAACTGCTCGAGGCACCATCACGCACCACGCTGGAGCAAAGCATCCTGCCGAACTGGTTGCAAAACCGCCGCTGGTTCGCCGGCAAGGACGCCGCCATCGAACAGGTCGATCTGGCCTATGGCGTGCGCTTCGGCGATCCGCAGCATCCGGTACTGTTCAGTGAGATCAACGTCACCAGCGGTGGCCAGATCAGCCGCTACCAGTTGCCGTTCGGTTTTATCCCGGAAGATCAGGTGGGTACTCCGTTGCCCCAGCAATTGGCGTTGTCGCGGGTACGGCGCGGACGCCAGGTCGGCCTGATCACCGATGCCTTCAGCCTGGAAACCTTTGTGCATGCCGTACTGCAGGGCATCCAGGCCGGCACCGTATTGGCCTCCAGCGAGGGCGACATCCGCTTCGAGTCCACCGCCGAGCTGGAAAAGCTCGGCCTCAATGCCGAGTCGCCGGTGCGTTACCTGTCGGCCGAGCAGTCCAACAGCTCGGTGGTGATCGGCAACAGCCTGGTGTTGAAACTGATTCGCAAAGTCGCCTGCGGCGTGCATCCTGAGCTTGAGATGAGTGCCTACCTGACCGAAGCCGGGTTCAGCAATATTTCGCCATTGCTCGGTGCGGTGGTGCGCCGGGATGCGGCCGGCGAAGATAACCTGCTGATGATCGCCCAGGGCTATTTGAGCAATCAGGGCGACGCCTGGGAATGGACGCAGAACAACCTCGAACGGGCGCTGCGCGATGAACTGGCCGACGCCATGTCCGAGCAGGAACAACACTACAACGCGCTCGGCGAACTGAAAGATTTCGCCGCTATGCTGGGGCGGCGCCTGGGGGAAATGCATCAGCTACTGGCGGCACCGAGTGCCAATCCGGACTTCCTGCCGCAGGTCACCACGCAGAAAGAAGCCCAGGCCACGGCCAAGGATGTGGCGGCACAAATCGAGCATGCGCTGGACTTGCTCAAGCAGCGTAAAAATCAACTGAACCCGGCGGACCAGATACTGGTCGGCCATTTACTGGACAACAAAAAAGCCATCCTCGGCCATGTACAAGCGTTGGGTAAACAGACCGCGGGCGGCTTGCGCATACGTGTACATGGCGATTTACACCTGGGACAGGTGCTGGTGATCAAGGGCGATGCCTATCTGATCGATTTTGAAGGAGAACCGGCGCGACCATTGCATGAACGACGGGGCAAGCACAGCCCGTACAAGGATGTCAGCGGTGTGCTGCGCTCCTTCGACTATGCGGCGGCGATGGCGATCAATGCGCAGGGCGTCGAGAACACCCCAGCGGCCGATGCCGCGCGCTTGCGGGTCACCGAGCGCTACTTGAGCGAGGCGCGGCAAGCATTTGTCGACGCTTATCGGCTGGCGGCAGCTAGTCTTGCCCATGCATGGCAAGATCCCGAAGGCGAGGATGCGGCGCTTGCGTTGTTCGGTCTGGAGAAGGCGGCGTATGAAGTGGCCTATGAGGCGGAAAATCGCCCCACCTGGTTGCCCGTGCCGTTGCACGGTTTATATGGATTATTGAGTGGGCTTAAACCCTTTTCCGGTCTTGGTGGAGAGTAGTCATGAGTGTCTCGAACAAGGAACAGGGTCATCACAAAGAAGCGCTGCTGCCCAAAGCGCGGGATATCGATGCGTTGGTGCGCGCCGAGCATATCGATCCTTTTGCAGTTCTCGGCCCCCACGCCGATGGCGTCGGCGGGCAGTTCATTCGCGCTTATCTGCCGGGCGCCCTGAGTGTTGAAGTACTGGCCAGGGACTCGGGCGAAGCGCTTGGGAATCTTCAAGCCACGGAGACGCCGGGATTGTTTGTCGGGCATTTCCAGCGTGCACAGGCGTATCTGCTGCGCACCCGTTGGGCCGGCGGCGAGCAGACGGCAGAAGACCCTTACAGCTTCGGCCCCTTGTTGGGCGAAATGGATTTGTACCTGTTTGCCGAAGGTAATCACCGCGACCTCAGCGCGTGCCTGGGTGCGCAACTGAAAACCGTGGACGGCGTCGACGGCGTGCGTTTCGCCGTATGGGCACCCAATGCCCGGCGGGTCTCGGTAGTCGGTGATTTCAACGTCTGGGACGGGCGCCGGCATCCGATGCGCCTGCGTCATCCCACCGGCGTCTGGGAACTGTTCATCCCGCGCCTGCAAGCCGGTGATACCTACAAATACGAAATTCTCGGCGCCCACGGCATTCTGCCGTTGAAGGCCGATCCCATGGCGCTGGCCACCAGCCTGCCACCGGACACGGCGTCGAAAGTCGCTTCACCGTTGAAAGTCGACTGGCAGGACCAGGACTGGATGATGTCCCGGGGCGATCGCCACCGGGTGACGGCGCCCTTGTCGATCTACGAGTTGCACGCCGGCTCGTGGCAATGTGAGCTGGACGATCTGGGCGAAGTGGCCCGCCAGTACACCTGGCCCGAACTGACCGAGCGGTTGATTCCCTATGTGAAAGAGCTGGGCTTCACCCACATCGAACTGATGCCGATCATGGAACACCCGTTCGGCGGATCGTGGGGCTATCAGCTGCTGTCGCAATTCGCGCCGAGTGCGCGCTATGGCACGCCCGACCAGTTCGCCGCGTTCATCAACGCCTGCCACCAGGCCGAGCTCGGGGTGATCCTCGATTGGGTGCCGGCGCATTTTCCCACCGATACCCACGGCCTGGCCCAGTTCGACGGCACGGCCCTGTACGAGTACGGCAACCCGCAGGAGGGCTTCCACCAGGACTGGGACACGCTGATCTATAACCTCGGCCGCACCGAAGTGCACGGCTACATGCTGGCGTCGGCGCTGCACTGGCTCAAGCATTTCCATGTCGACGGCCTGCGCGTCGATGCGGTGGCCTCGATGCTGTACCGCGACTACTCGCGCAAAGCCGGCGAGTGGGTGCCGAACCGCCATGGCGGCCGAGAGAACCTGGAAGCCATCGATTTCCTGCGTCACCTCAACGATGTGGTGGCCCTGGAAGCACCCGGAGCGCTGGTGATCGCCGAAGAATCCACCGCCTGGCCGGGCGTCAGCCAGGGCACGCAACAGGGCGGCCTGGGCTTTGCCTACAAATGGAACATGGGCTGGATGCACGATTCGCTGCACTACATCCAGCAAGACCCGGTGTACCGCGCCCATCACCACAACGAACTGAGTTTCGGCCTGGTGTATGCCTGGTCCGAGCGCTTCATCCTGCCGATCTCCCACGACGAAGTGGTGCACGGCAAACACTCGCTGATCGACAAGATGCCCGGCGACCGCTGGCAGAAATTCGCCAACCTGCGGGCCTACCTGAGTTTCATGTGGGCGCATCCGGGCAAGAAACTGCTGTTCATGGGTTGCGAGTTCGGCCAATGGCGCGAGTGGAATCACGATCAGCAACTGGACTGGTACCTGTTGCAGTACTCCGAGCACAAGGGCGTGCAGAAACTGGTCGGCGACCTCAATCGCCTGTACCGCGAAGAGCCGGCGCTGCATGAGCAGGATGACGTGCCCCAGGGCTTCCAATGGCTGATTGGCGATGACGCGATCAACAGCGTTTATGCGTGGTTGCGCTGGAGCAAGGACGGTAAACCGGTGCTGGTGGTGGCCAACTTTACGCCGGTGCCGCGTGAGGCTTATCGCGTTGGGGTGCCGTTTGCGGGGCAGTGGAGTGAGGTGCTTAACAGTGATTCGTCGATTTATGCCGGTTCCAATTACGGCAACAGTGGCGGGGCAGCGGCCGAGGAAACGCCGAGTCATGGGCAGGCGTTGTCGCTGGTGCTGAATTTGCCGCCGTTGGCGGTGTTGATGTTAAGGCCGGAGATATAAAGTATTTGCAGGTGCCTCCCTGAGTTTGCTTTTGTATGATTTATAGGGAGGCACCTCGCTGAGTTTTGGGGTATTGATCGGATCGTGGTGAACTCAATCATTGAGTCAGCAATTGATGTCGTCCTACACAAATATGTGCTGAGGTGCAGCGACTATTCTTGTGCTTAGTGAGGCGATCATTTCACTCCATGAGTCGGCATTGCCTGTTGAAATAAACTCTCTGAAGTCCCTGTCGTTGGCGTATTTTTTCAGTGCCGATTGCATATCGGGTTCGTTGGATGCCTCGATGAAGTCCTCTTCGTACGTGCTTTTTACAGTTAGTGTATATCTGCCCTCCAGCCAATCGAAAGCCATGATCTGGGCGTTGTATGTCGCGGAGATCGAGTCATCATTGATGTAATAAAAATCGGCAGTGTTCAATTCATCTAAAACATGCGTGTACTCATGAATTAGTGTGGTGGAGAAGAATTCTCTTGGGTCATTTAGTGAGGTGGTATTGATGTAGATATTTTTTAGTGTTGAATGACTATAAACAAAGGCGTAAGGTGGCAAACTGTTTCCAGTTTCAGGTTTAGTAATTTCTACAGCAACTATTCGTTGGGAGTTATGACCGTACTGCCTGCTGAGTGCGTAGAGGGATTTGAGTTTCTCTAGTAAAAGTTCCGGTGGTGCGGCTTTTCCCATGTAATCACTGATAATTCCAGAGTAGGTGCCATCATCTTCGTTGTTTACAATACTTTCCACAGCCTTGATTGCGTTGGCTATAGTAGTTCTTGAGTCATCTAAGCCGTTTTTTATTTTTTCGGCGAGCTCTGGGTTGTATTTCGTTATGGCTGTCATGCCTCGAGCTCTTATCGGCAGCTTACGCTCGAGCTGGCGCCGTTCAGCTCGATCTTCTTTGGTAATAAGCCCATCATCATCCAAAAATGTAATCGGGTTATTTTTCGTCATTCGATACAGATTCTCTCCATCCACATACCCCGCCGGATCCGGATTAATCCACCGCTGCAACCACGGCGCGTAATACCTGAACCCATAATAATAAAGCCCTGTCGCATCCCGCTCCTTGCCTGAATAACGCACGGTCTTGTACTTGGCTTCAGTGGCCGAGCGGGCCGCGAAACACGCTGTACCGCCAAACGGGTAGTACCATTCCTGGCTGATCAGGTCGGCGGTTTGGTCCAATTCCAGGGCGCTGGATTTCAAGTGGTCATTGAGGCTGTAGCGCACTAGATCGTTGCCAATGTCTTCGGGTGGATTGGTGGCCCAATGCAGCACTTGCACGCTGTTGCTGCCTGCACTGGCATTGATCACGTGGAGGATTTCCCCCGTACCACCGTGCCTACGGATTTCCACACCGTGCAGGTAGCGCACTTCGCTGATCAACGTTCGGGCGTTGGCCTGGTTTGCACGGAGCTTGCGAACCCGCTGGCCGCCGCCGTCATAGAGGTAACGTTCGTAATCGTCATTGCCGTCTTCGCGAATCACCGGGCGCACGGTGGACAGTTGATTACGCAAATCCCAACCCATCGACTGGCCGGCTTGCAACTCACACAGGTTGCCATTGGCATCGAAACCGGTGGCCAGTTCGGCTTCAGTCGGTGGGCGGCCATTGCGCTCGGGCAGGCAACGGTTGCTGTATCGGGCGCGGGTCAAGGTGCGGCCATGGGTCTGAGCGCCGACATGTTTCAGGTCCAGCAGATTGCCGCCAGCGTCGTAGTGGAAGGTCTGGGTGTACTGGGCGATCTGGTTAGGGTCGAGGGGCAGGGGTTGCAGGTTGGGCAGGGCGGGGCCGCCGTGGCCGGTTTTGGCTTCCCATCCGGTGGCTTCGATCAATTGATTGAGGGTGTCGTAGCAATAGGTCTTGATCGGTTCGATGCGCTGGTTGTTGAAGTAGCGGATCGGTTGGGCGGTGTCCTGAAGGGTTCGTACGTTGCCGGCGGCGTCGTAACGGTACTTCAGATTTTGCAGCGGCGAGCCGTTGGCTTTGTGGGCACTCAAGACGATGAGGCGGCCATCCGCAGGGTCGTAGTGGTGGCGGGTGATCACGCCGTTGCCGGCGGTTTCCGACTCGATCTGGCTGAAGGCGTTGTACTGCAGATCGCTGACCAGCGTTCGTTCTGTCTGGCCGGGGCCGGCCAAGGTCAGTCGCGTGTCTTTCAGTTCGGCGGCGTTGGTGTAGGTAAAACGCTGATGATTGCCCAGTGCATCGATTTGCCGGAGCAATTCGCCGCTGGCGGCATAGTGCAGCGCGGTGGTGGCGCCGTCGGTGGGCTCAAGCAAGGCATCGCGCGAGGGCACGCTATCGGGCCAGTTGACCGGATCGGTTCCCAGCAAAAAATGCCGGGTCTGTTGCAGTAGCGCCCCAGCAATGCCGAGTTCGCGCAGGTGCAGGGTTCCGGCCGGATCGTCATGGCGAATCAACTGACCGCACAGATTGTGCGAGGCGGCGTCGGCATCGACTCCCGCATAGGTAAAACGCTCAAGCACACACTTGGCGAAATCTTCACCGTCCTCATGCACGGCCACCGGTCGCAGCAGTTCATCGAACTCAGTCAGGGAGTGACTGCCTCGGCCATCCCAGGCCTCGACGCGTTGCCCGGCCGCACCGTGCAACGCTACTCGCCAACCCGCATCCACGCTGTCACTCGACAACGCTACAGCTGACAAACTGAACACCTGGCTGAGATTGGCCGGCACCGACAAATCGTCCTGCGCCAAGGCAAACAGATACGGATCACGGCTAGCCACGGGGCGGCCAGCGGCATCGAAGCGTTGATGCGTCACCCGCATTTCAACAGGATCGGCAGTCTTCCGCCGATGGTACTGAATGGCCCTGACCGCCAGCCCGCGCGGGTCTGCAACCGCAAGGGCCGGTGTGCCACGATGTAGATGTTCCAAGTCCCTGGTCATCATCAAAAATCCAGCCTTACTCCGAGTGTCGCCGTGCGTCCGTTCAGTGCATTGCTGTCAAGTTGGGTCTCGTAGCCAGCCTCGCCATACAGGCTCAAAGCGTTCGAAACCTGCAGGGTCATACCCATGCTCAGGTCCATGGTCGTGGACTTCTGCTGGGTGTCGATCGCCGTGAAGTTGTTGAAGGTCACCCGGTCGGTGCCGGACAAGGTATGCCAGACATTGCTGCGCACGTAGGGCAGCGCGGGCATGCCGGCCAGCTGATAGGTGCCGCGCAGTCGGGCACCGAGTCGAGCGGTTACGCTGTTGTCGGCATCGAAGTCGACATCGGAGATCCCGTCGTTCTGTCCGTCCAAGGCGCTGTGCTGGTTGATCAGTTGCACTTGCGGCTCAAGAACCCAGGACTGGAAAACCTGCAGTGGATAGCCGGCCTCGACGGACAACGTCATCGCGTGGCCGCGGGTGTTGAGCTTGACTGCGCGAATGGACTCGCTGTTGATGTCCAGTTCCGTCCACATCAGCACGCTGTCGATGTACCAGCCGTAGGGGTCAATGAGTGTCCAGTACAGGCCCACGCTATTGCCGCGCAGCGTACTCTTGCCGGCGTCACGGTGCTCGAATCCGCGATTGAAGCCGTCAATGTCGCCTTGCGCTCGGCTGTGACCGACAAAAAATCCGATCTTTTGCGTTTGTTCATCAGCGGTGGTCCAGCCGTACAGGTCGCTGCCGACCTGATAACCCGTCGTCGAACCGTCCAGACGCGGATTAACCGTGCCAGCAAAGGTCTGGCGGCTGTTACTGGCATAAAACCGACCCCAGCCGGCCGCCATTGTGCCTGTCTGATGTTGTTGGTTCTGATCGCCCTGGCGTTCATGGAAGGTGCCAAGGGCGGCCAGGGTCATCTGCTTGACGGCAGGCAAGAGTGCGGAATACACCGGGACTTCCGGGCGATAGATTGGAATTGGCGGTTTGCCGGGTTCGGTTTCCGGCAAGTCCGGTAAGGTCGGCAGAATTGTGCCGCCCGGATCGAGGATGACGCCTGGCAGCGGCACCGGAGGGTGTTCCGGTTCGGGCAAGGGCACGTGAGGGTCTTCCGGGTTGGGCAAGGGCACGTGAGGGTCTTCCGGGTTGGGCAAGGGCACGTGAGGGTCTTCCGGGTTGGGCAACGGCACGTGAGGATCTTCCGGGTTGGGCAAGGGCACGTGAGGGTCCTCCGGGCCGGGCAGTGGAGGCGCCACGACGGCGGAACGCAAGTACCAGTTCTGGGCTGTGCCCGGGGTGACGCCACCCTTGAACAGATAGTACTCATAGGCTCCGGCGGAAATGGGTCCGGGGGAAGTGAACGCCCGGTCACTGCCCGTGGCGCCATTGAGCGCCTGCACCACCAGGATGCCGTTTTGTCGTGTCAGATCGCCAGCACCGGCGAGGTTGACGATGTTGATATTGGTGGAACCTTGCAGCGTACCTCGCTCCACCACCAGTTTGTCGCTGGCTGCATTGTCGCTGGCCAAAACACTGTGCAGGCGCAGTTGCCCATTGTCGCCAAAGTAATTGCCCTGGACCGTGAGTCGGTTGGTCGCTGTGGCGTTACCGCTGGTCATGTCGATCAGGCCCTTGTTGTTCAACGTCGCTAACTGTCCGGCGCTGAACGGTGTGATGCTGCCCTGGTCGACCAACAACACACTACCGCCGCCAACGTTGAACGTACCGGTGGCGGAAACGCTGTCGCCGAGGACGAAATTTCCATTCAGGTTGAAGCGCGAGTCGTTATCCAGATTCACGGTTTCCCAATGGGGGTAGCGTCCCGGGCTGGCGGATTGGCTGTTATCGAACGTCAGGCTGTCGTTGCCCGGCCCGCCATCGATGCCCGGTGTGGACGACAGGCTGGTTTCGTTGAGATTGTGCAGCAACGCTTGATCGTCGCCACCGCCCATCAGGATGGCCGAGTGAATCAGCCCGCCGGTATCCCAGGTGAAAGTGTCATTGCCGCGACCACCACGAACCTGGCCATTGATCTCGCCTGCGCTGACCGTGATCACGTTACCGCCGCCACTGACGATAATATTTCCGCCAACCGTACCGCCCTTGATGGTGACGGCGTTGTTGTCGGTTCCGGCGTCCAGGTCGCCGACGATCCGGCCACCAAGCAATTCGAATGAGTTAAGGTCCAGATTCATCGCGACCCGGCCAATGCTACCCCCGCTCATGAGGGCCTGTTCACTGTCTTCAACGCTACCGGTAATGGTGCCGGTGCTCATCGTGAAGACGTCATGGCCTGCGCCTTGGGACAGGGAGGTGATGGTGCCACCGCTGATGGTGAAACTGTCGTTACCAGCGCCCTGGGTGAAGGTGGTGGCTGAACCGCCGCTGACCTGCACGATGTTGGTGCCATCACCTTGGCGGATCGGACCGCTGATGGCCCCGTTGAAGAGCTGCAGGATGTTTGCACCGTCACCCATGTCCACGGCGCCAATGACGCTGCCTGAACTCAAATGCACAAGATCATTGCCAGCGCCAAAGGTGACATTGCCATTGAGGGTGCCGGTACCGCCTTGCGGAAATGTCAGGCTGTTATTGCCGCCCGTGTCCGAGAGCCCCGAGCCGGTGCCGCTGCTGCAGGTAAAGCTGTCATCGCCTGCAGTGGGCACCAGTGTGCAGTCGGCGTGAGAATTGAGCGGCCAGCCCGCCATGATCATTAACGACAGGGTGCCTGTGCCCAGGTACTTGAGAGACGAAAGTGCCTTACTCATGATCCATCCTCGCTCGATGGGATGTGCCTTGCCCGCTCCTGCGGGTCAGACCATGGCAATGTCGAAAGCGATACGGATCAGGGACTGCTGGTTTCCTGCATCGGAAAACATCGGGCTATGCAACCAGTTGGCATGGTTTTATCGACTGCACATCACAATGCACAGTGCTGTTTCCACGGTATCAACAGGTCAGTCGACGCGCTACTGTCAGAAATAACAGGTATTGAGGGAAAATAACGGTTCCAGGTACGGCGCTTGCGACGGAACGCCTACTGAGGAAACACCAAGCCTTCAGCAGACGTCCACCCCGTAACTGCATCTTTTGAGACTCGCTCCTCACCAGCGCATCCGCACACCCAGGCTGCCGATCAGCCCGTTCAGGTCGTTGTCGTCCACGTCGCTGCTGTAGTCGGCGCTGATGTACAGGCTCACGGTCGGGCTAACCCTGGTGACCAGGCCAAGGCCCAGTTCAACGGTCGAGGAGTTGCGGCTGCTGCTGATCTTGTCGACCTGATCGAGGGTCACGGTGTTGCCTGTGTACACGGTGTGCCACAAGTTGGTCCGCACGTAAGGTTCGACCGGCATCCCGTTGATGTCGTAACTGCCTTTCAAGCGCGCACCGACCCGGCCACTCCACGAGGTCAGGTCAGTAGAGGAGGCGTTGCCCGACCCGGCATACGGGGTGTCCAGGGTGATGCGCTGATTGATCAATTGCGCCTGGGGTTCAATCACCCAGTTTTCGCCCAGGCCGATAGGGAAGCCACCTTCCACCGACAGCGTCATGGCGCTGCCCTCGGTGGCTCTTCGGGTCCCTTGTTCGTTGCGGCTGAAGCCGCTGACTCGACCACCGCTGGCAGTCAGGTCGACGTGCCAGCCTTGCGGACCGGTCAGGCTCCAATAGGCGCCGAGGCTTTGCCCCTGGAGGTTGAGCGTGTCGCGGTTGGGGTCGGACATTGCCGGGGTGACCTGCGCGCCGTTGCTGTTGAACTGGATCTGGCTCGTGCCACCGACCAGGCCAACCCTCTGCGTATGGCCGCTGGCGCTTTGCAGGGTGAGGATCGCCGGACCCTTGAGTTCGTTAGTGCCGGGAACGGCCAGGCCCTGGGAAAGGTCATCGGATTGTGCCTGGCGAGACGGCTGGCCGTAGAGTTGCTCCCAGGCCGTGGGCGCGGCGTCTTCGATGGTCAGGCTGGAGCTGCGCAGATCGGGATGAGTGCTGAATTGACCGGGCCAGGTTGCTGCAAGGCTAGACAGACCGGGTGTCGGGATGTCCTGCCGATACCATGGCGTTGTTTCCTGCTCGGCAGTGGCGGCTTGCACTTGCATGGAGGAACACAGCAGGAGTGAAGTAGACACAGTGCAAAAAGTGATTCTGATCTCGTGTGATGTGAGTGAAATTTTCATGGAGGTCTACCTTGCAGTCGCATGAGGTATCTCGCTCTGGCGTCTCTCCTACCCCGAATGAGGGGCGACCGAATGGATTAGGGGGGCAGCACGGGCAGCCCGTTTTTACGGGAGCCCGAGGCTGGTCCTGGTGGTAATTCCGGGGGTAGTAACGTGAAGTCAAGAAGACGGAAACAGTCGAGTCAAGAAGATGGCCGATCAGTGGTAATGGTTCAAATGACTGATTTTTGGCGTGTACTCCAAGTACTTGTTTGTTCGAAGGATCACCAAAAAAACCTCGGGATTGAGGGGTTTGAACCCCTCACCACTGCACCCGAACCCCAACGTTACCGAATGTTCCCCGTTGTTGAGTGCTGTCGATATTGCTGGTGTAGTCGACGCCGGCATACACACTGACGGATGACGCGACGCTCAGTACCATGCCGATACCGAGGTCGGCGGACGAGGTCCGTTGTTGGGTTTCGATCTGATCGACATGGTCAAAGGTGACCGTGTCGGTGCCGGTGAAAGTGTGCCAGATATTGGCCCGCAGATACGGTTCCAGCGGCCGGCCACTGACCTCATAGCGCCCTTTGAGGCGTGCCCCGACGCGGCCGGTCCAGGCGCTGTCGGAATCGAACGAGACATGGGAGATGCCGTCATCCTGACTGTCGAGCTTGACCTTCTGATAAATCGCCTGGACCTGGGGTTCAACCACCCAGCTGCCGGCCAGCGCAAGCGGATACCCGACTTCTGCCGATAACGTCGTGACGTGACCCTCATTGTCGAACTTCAGGCCGCTTTCGGAGTGATTGTCACCGTTGAGCCAGGTGTACATGGCCACGGTGTCGAGATAGGCCCCGGCGGGGTCGGTGAGGGTCCAGCACGCGCCGAGGCTGTCACCTTGCAATTCCACTTTGCCGGAGCGTTTGCCTTCGAAACCCTGGTTGAAACCGTCGACATCGCCTTGCAGGCGACTGTGGCCGATAAAGAAACCGCTGCGTTGGGTTTGCCCGCTGGCCAGTTGCGAACCGAACAGATCAGTGCCGACCTGAAAGCCATTGAGCGAACCATCCAGTTTTGGCGAAACGGTGCCGGACCAGGTCTGCTCGAGGTTCTTGCCGTAGACCCGGCCCCAACCGGCGCTCAAGGTACCGGTTTGCGTCAGCAGGCGCTGATCACCCTGACGGTCATGAAAGGTGCCCAACGCCGTCAGGCTCAATTGTGCTGCGGCTGGCGGCACCACCGACCAGGTGGGCACCGCCTCGCGATACAGGGGGATGGGCGCTGCTCCGGGTACGGCGGCCGGTAACACCGGGGCTTCGACTGTCGCCACTCCATCAACCCCGACAGCCGTAACAACCGGCGCGGCCACCGGTACTGCGACCACCGGCACCAGCGTCGGCGGCAAGGCGGGATCGGGATTGGCGACGGCAACCACTGGCGGCGCTATCACCGAGGAGCGCAAGTACCAGCTGTTTTCGCTACCGGGCGTGATACCGCCTTTGAACAGGCGGTAATCGAAGGCGCCCACCGACACCGGGGTCTTGAGGACAAACGCAGTGTTGTCGCTGAGTGCCGTGCCTTGGGCCTGCACCAGTTGAATACCGTTTTGCCGGGTCAGGGCGCCCACGCCGCCCAAGTTATTGACGGTGATCAGGGTGCTGCCGGTCAGCGTCCCGTTGTTGACCACCAGCTTGTCGCTGGGAGAGTTGTCGTCGCCCACGGCGCTTTGCAAGAGCAATTGACCGCCATTACCCACGTAATTGCCTGCAACCGTCAGGGTGTCATTGGTGCGCGAGTTGGCACGGGTGAGATCGATAACCCCGCTGTTGTTCAAGGTAACGAGCCGACCTGCGGTCAATGGCGTGATGCTGTCCTGCACCGATGTCAGCGTACTGCTGCCATCGACGTTGAACACGCCCGTGCCGCTGGTGCTGTCTCCCAATTGAAAGTTGCCATCCAGATCGAAGCGCGAACCGTTGACCAGGTTGACGGTTTCCCAGTTGATATAGCGGGCGGCGCCTGACGAGGTGGTGTGATCAAGGGTCAACAGGTCATCGCCGACACCGCCGTTGATGCTCGGGGTGAGGGCGAGAGTGCTTTCGCTCAGGTTGCGCAGGGTCGCGCGATCACTGTCCGCCGCCAGCAGGATTTGCGAGCGAATGATCCCGCCCCCGTCCCATACCAGACTGTCGTCGCCGTTGCCGGCGCGGATCTCGCCGACAATTTCCCCGCCCGTGACGGTGATGCTGTCGTTGCCATTGCTGACACTGATGTTGCCGCCGATACGCCCGCCGGAAACGATGATGGTATCGGTGCCCAAACCGGTCACCAAGTTGCCAAGGATCTGCCCGCCCGACATGTCGAAGAGATTGTTGTCGAGTTTCATGTCGACCCGGCCGATGGTGCCGGCGGTCATCCTGGCGACGTCGCCGTCCTCGAAGGCACCGACGATGGTGCCGCCGGTCATCAGGAAGGTATCGCGACCATCCCCTTGGGCCAGGGACTGAATAGTCCCGCCAGACATGACGAAGTTATCGATGCCATTCCCCTGGCTGACCGCCCCGGTGACTTGCCCGGCGCTGATCATGAAGCTGTCCGCGCCGTCGCCCTGATTCACTTCGCCGGCCACGGTGCCGGAGGCCATGTTCACCGTGTCGGTGCCGGCACCGAAGGTCACGTTGCCGTTGATCCTGCCGGTGCCATTGGCGGGGAAGGTCAGGGAGTTATTGCCCGACAAATCGGTCAACGGTCCGCTGGTGGCGCTGTCGCAGACGAAGTTGTCGTTGCCGGCGGTGGGGGTGAGTGAGCAGGCGGCGTGGGCTGCTTGAGACCAGTTCGCACATAACCAGATTGAGAACAGGTACGCGCCGAAACGGTATTTGGGCAGATCTGTCGAAAACTCCATGCTTGCCTCCGCGATGGGATCAACTTCCGTTCCCTTGGCCTTCATCAATGGCCAGGAACCGGACGTGCTTGGCAGCGCGAGTTGCAAGACAACATCGGGAGAAACAATGACCCGCAAGTACCTTCGGCAACCAAGGCGCTACGTGTGTGGCGCAAGCCCCTGCGGATTTCCGTCAGGGCGTCACCAACGTAGCAGGCACCGATCCAGCGTGGCTACTGTCAGAAGTAACAGGTGGGGGATGATTTTTCGCCACTTTGCACTGAAAGGCCGTGATTCAAAGATGCACTTCCACCGCCAGCGGCAAATGGTCTGAAAGGTGCGTCCACGGCTTGCTCCCGAGTATTTTCGGCTCGTGGCTGCTGGCGTTGCGCAGGTAGATGCGGTCCAGGCGCAACAAGGGAAACCTGGCGGGGTAGGTTTTGGCCGGGCGGCCATGGTGGCGTTCGAAGGCTTCGTGCAAGTAATCGCGGCGGGCCAGGGCGGCATTGCCTTGCATCTGCCAGTCGTTGAAGTCGCCGGCGATGATCACCGGCGCCTGGTCGGGCAGGGACTCAAGGAGCTGACAGAGCAGCTGCAGCTGCAGCTGACGATGGCTTTCCAGCAGGCTGAGGTGCACGCAGATGGCATGCACTTCGCTATGCCCCGGCACGTCCAGCACGCAGTGCAGCAGGCCGCGGCGTTCCGGGCCGGTGATGGAGACGTCGAGATTGCGGTATTCGCGGATCGGGTATTTCGACAGCAGGGCGTTGCCGTGATGGCCGTCGGGATAGACGGCATTGCGCCCATAGGCGAAGTCGCTCCACATGCTGTCGGCGAGAAATTCATACTGCGAGGTTTGTGGCCAATCGTTGTAGCGGGAAGAGTGACGGTCGTGCTCGCCGACGACTTCTTGCAGGAACACCAGGTCTGCCGACGTACTGCGCACCGCTTCACGCAGCTCGGGGAGGATGAAGCGCCGGTTGAGCGCGGTAAATCCCTTGTGGGTATTGACCGTCAGCACGCGAAGCCGATGAATGGCCGCAGGCGTGTTCAATGGCATTGATTCGGCTTCCTGCCGTTTTGAATGACTGGCCACATGCACTCCTCTGATTCAGGGCTGCTTATGTATGCGACTGAGGTGACGGCGTGCAGTTCAGTCTGAAGGATGGCGATTTCAAACCAGGACGATTTCATAAGGCAAACGGATACGCTCCAGCAGCGTTCGCGGCAGCAACGGCGCAAGGCCGATGGCCGGTTCGCCGTCGAGCTGGCTGGCATAGGCATGGATGGCGTGGCTCTTGCGGGCGACTGTCCAGGTATCGAGGCGCACCTTGCGCGCGCGATGCCAGGGAATCAGCTCGCGGTCCCGGGCCGGCCAGTGCCAGGCCCGGAACGGTACGTCGTGGTAGGTTGCCCCGGCGATGGCCGCCGCCCTGGCGCTGGCCCGGCCGACGGTGTCGTGGTCGACGTTGCCGTCCTCGCACCAGGTGCTGAACACCACATCGCCGGGGCGCAGGTAGCGCGTGATGAACTGGACGATCTGTTCTTCGTGTTCCACCAGGGCGTTATCGGTAAACCCGCCACGAATCCACTTCAGGCTGTGCATTGGCAGCCCGAGACGGCGTATGGCTTCAACGCTTTCCTGGGGGCGAAAAACACTGAGGCGTTTTTCCGACCACTGCCGGGAGCCCGGATGGCTGGCGCTGCCGTCGGTGATCGAGATCAATTGCAGTGGGTGGCCGAGGTTGCTGAGCAATTGCAGCAGGCCGCCGCAGGCCACGACTTCATCGCCGGGGTGTGGGGCAATGAACACCGCGCGTGCGCCGCTGGGCACCAGGGATTGGGTGCTGATGACCGCAATGCTGTCCAGTTGCGGGGCACTGTTCCAGATCTGTGATGGCAGGCTGGCTTCGCTGACGGAAACGGATTTCATGGGTATTACGTCCTTGTTCTGCTTCGCCTTCAGTCGTGCGCGGGTCTGGCCCGGCCGACCCGTGAGGGCTGGTGGATAGCGTGGTGCGACAAGCCCAACCCTGGATGGCCGCGAATCGAGTATTGCTCATGTAATGCTATTCGTCGCGTCGCCAACTCAAGCAAAATGACTTTTCCGCCCTGCGGCAGTGGCGCGGTGAATTCCTCGACCTCGTCGTTACTCTTCTTCCTCATGCTGCAACTCGAACAGCAGCAGCGAGCGGCCGGTGACCGAGTACTCGTGGCCGAACTCGAAGCGCTCCTGGCCACGGATCGACGGCTGGTTGGTGTCGATCATGCACGTCCAGAAACCACCGTCAGGCACCTCCGGCAGGCGGAAGTTGACGATGTCGTGATGGGCGTTGAACACCAGCATCAACGTCGCGTCGGCGCCTTTGCGGCGGATGCCGGTTTCCTGGGCGCGGCCATCGAGCAGCATGCCCAGGCAGCGATTGTGCGCATCGTGCCATTGCTTGGTGGTCATTTCCGATCCGTCTGGCGCCAGCCAGGTCACGTCCTTGACGCCAATGTCTTCGTTGTAATTACCCACCAGGAAACGCCCGCGACGCAGGATCGGGTAGGTCAGGCGCAACTTGATCAGGCGTTTGACGAACTTGAGCAGGGCCTTGCCGTCTTCGCTAAGGTCCCAGTTGACCCAGCCGATCTCGCTGTCCTGGCAGTAGGCATTGTTGTTGCCGTCCTGGGTCCGGGCGAACTCGTCGCCGGCCACCAGCATTGGCGTGCCTTGGGCCAGCAGCAGGGTGGCGAAGAAATTGCGCATCTGCCGATGGCGCAGGGCGTTGATCTCGGGGTCGTCGGTGGGGCCTTCGACGCCGTGGTTCCACGACAGGTTGTTGTTGCTGCCGTCCTGATTGTCTTCGTCGTTGGCTTCGTTGTGCTTGTCGTTGTAAGACACCAGGTCATTGAGGGTGAAGCCATCATGGGCGGTGACGAAATTGACTGATGAATAGGGCCGCCGGCCACGTTGATTGAACATTTCCCCCGAAGCGGTCAGGCGGCTGGCAAAGTCCGCCAGTTGCCCGTCATCACCTTTCCAGAACGAGCGTACGGTGTCGCGGAATTTGTCGTTCCACTCGACCCACCCCGGCGGGAAGCGGCCGACCTGGTAACCGCCGGGGCCGCAGTCCCAGGGTTCGGCAATCAGTTTGACCTGGCGCAGCACCGGGTCCTGGCGGCAGGCGACGAGGAAACTGTGGCGCTCGTCGAAGCCGTCGTGGTAACGCCCGAGAATGGTCGCCAGGTCGAAGCGGAAACCGTCCACGTGCATTTCCGAGGCCCAGTAGCGCAGGGAGTCGGTGACCATTTGCAGTACGCAGGGGTGGCTCAGGTCGAGGGTGTTGCCGGTGCCGGAATCGTTGATATAGAAGCGCTTGTCCTCGGGCATCAGACGGTAGTAGGACGCGTTGTCGATGCCGCGCATCGACAGGGTCGGGCCTTGTTCGTTGCCCTCGGCGGTGTGGTTGTAGACCACGTCGAGGATCACTTCCAGATTGGCTTCGTGCAGGTGCGCGACCATTTCCTTGAACTCGGCAATCTTGCCGCTGGCCAGGTAACGCGGGTCGGGGGCGAAAAAGGCAATGCTGTTGTAGCCCCAGTAATTGGTCATGCCCTTGTGCAGCAAATGCTGGTCGTTGACGAACGCGTGGATCGGCAGCAACTCCACGGTCGACACGCCGAGCTTGCGGATGTGTTCCACCACGTCATCGACCATCAAGCCGGCAAAGGTGCCGCGCACGTTTTCGGGAACCGAGGGGTGACGCATGCTGAAACCGCGGACATGGGTTTCATAAATGATCGTCTTGTCCCACGGCACGCTGACTCGATGATCGTGGCCCCAGGTGTGCGCCGGGTCGATGACCTTGCACTTGGGCACGAAGGGCGCGCTGTCGCGTTCATCGAAGCTGAGGTCGGCGTCGGGGTGGCCGATGGTGTAGCCGAACAGCGCTTCGGACCATTTCAGCTTGCCCACCAGTTGTTTGGCGTAGGGGTCGATCAGCAGTTTGTTGGGGTTGAAGCGATGGCCATTGGCGGGGTCGTACGGGCCGTACACGCGATAGCCATAGATCTGCCCCGGATGGGCGTCGGGCAGGTAGCCGTGGTAGATCTCGTCGGTGTATTCGGGCAGTTCGATGCGTTCGAGTTCCACCTCGCCGGCGTCGTCGAACAGGCACAGTTCAACCCGGGTGGCGTGGGCGGAAAACAGGGCGAAGTTGACTCCCAGTCCATCCCAGGTGGCGCCCAGTGGGAAGGGCAGGCCTTCGCGGATTCGCGTGGCTTCAGCGCGTGGGGCTGGCGCGGCGGCTTTCTTTGGGCTGGTCATGAATGCTCCTGGGTACAAATACTCGCGGATCAGCACTGCAACCTGTGGGAGCGGGCTTGCTCGCGAATGCGGTCTGACATTCAACATTTGTGTTGTCTGAAACGCCGCTTTCGCGAGCAAGCCCGCTCCCACAGGTATGTCTTGGACCTAATCAGATCGCGGGCGGTTTTCGCGGCGCCCGGGGTTTTTTCTCCGCGGCCTTTTCTCCTGGCGGGAGCACTTTCGACGCTGCCGCCGGTTTGGCCTTGGTCTTCGACGCGGCGGTCTTGCCGTTGAGCGTCTTGTCGGGGCCAGGTTTTGCGTCGGCGGTTTTCTTCGGCGCTGCCTTGCTGGCGGCGACCTTCGGGGACTTTTTCGGGGCCAGGGCTTCGGCTTCTGCCAGCTTGCGCGCCATCTCCCAGTGGCGGGCTTCCTGACCTTCGGGTTTTCCTTCGGACTCCCAGATCTGATAGGCGAATTCGCGGATGCGTTTATCGTCGGTACTCATTGCAATGCTCCTGAACTGACTCAAGTGTGAATAATGAGATTGACCGGGAAATCCCCCAGCGCGGCGCTGACCAGCAGCTCCCTGTGTTTTGTGACTGTGACGCCGGAAAAAAGTCCCTTCAGATGTTCATCAGGGGCGGTGAACGGCAGTTTGACCCGGGTATCGCCCCACAGCGGCGCGTGGACCTGCGGCTCGGCACTGTTTTCCAGCAGTTCGGCACAACGTATCGGCACAATCACGATGGCGCGTTTTCCCTCCCGTTCACGGACAAAACCCAGCACTCGATGGGCCTCGCTGCCCACCACTTCCAGGGCCTGGTAGGTGCCTCGCCGAAACAGTTCGGCATGCTCGGCACGCAACCCCAGGGCGCGGGCAATCAAGGCCTGCTTGATGCGCCCGTCACGCCAGTTCGCCAGCAGATCGGGTAGATCCACAGGCTGCTGCATCGCCCGCTGGCGGCTGGCGTAATCCACCGGCCGGCGGTTGTCCGGATCGACCAGGCTGAAGTCCCAGAACTCGTTGCCCTGATACAGATCCGGCACGCCGGGCACGGTCATGCGCAGCAAGGTTTGCGCCAAACCGTTGAGTGCGCCGGGGACGGCGATCGACCGGGCAGCCTTGGCGAGGGCCTTGCGCAACAGCTCGCCTTCGGGACCGAGCAACAGGCGCTGGATGAAGCCTTCGCTCGCTTGCTCGTAAGCATCATTGGGCGCGCTCCAGCTGCTTTGCAGCTTGGCTTCGCGCAGGGCCTTGCGTTGCCACTGCCAGAGGCGTTTTGCGTAGTCCTCCAGCGCCGCCGGATCGCCTATGTCCAACTCCAGCGGCCAACTGCCGAGGATCGCCTGATACAGAATCAACTCATCGCCCGCCGACGGCGCTTGATCGTCACTGCGCAATGGCCGGGCGAGGGCGCGCCACAGGCCGATCTGATCGGCATACCAGCTATGGCGTTCGCTCAAGACCGCCAGCCGCGCCCGCGAATCTTCGCCGCGCTTGTGGTCATGGGTGGCGCTGGCCAGCAAGTTGTCCGGGAAGGTGCGCAGACGCTCGATGCAGGCTTGATGAAAGTCGCCGACCGGGGCACTGAACTGCCCGGTGCTGAACCCCACGTCATTGCGCGAGAGCAGGACGGCCGAACGATAGAAGGCGGTGTCTTCCACAGCTTTCGCCGCGGCCGGCGAGGTCAGTTGCTGGAAACGTACGCAGGCGTGCTTGAGGCGTTTGCGTTCGCGACCGGCCGGGCGTTGCCGCCAGGGCTCGCCACCGAGCCAACCGGCCAGGCAATCGAGCACCGGCCAGTCCGCTTCGCCCAGGGTTTGCCGGGCGCCGTCCATGGCCTGGCGAAAAAACACCTCGTCCTCGGCAGACCGGCCAAGGGGGCTGATGTAGGTGCGGTACACCGGAAAATGCACGATCAGCGCCTGCAAGGCCCGGCGAATCGCACCGAGGGTCAAATCGCGGGTCATGAGATTGTCCCGGGCCACTTGCAGCAAGGCCTGGGCGACGCTTTCGAAATCGCCGGCCAGGGAACCATTGAGGACCTGCTGGCGCGCCAGTTGCGCTTCCTGGTCGAAGTCGGCGGTGCGCTCGCTGTGGCGCTGCCAGCGTTCGGCCAGTGTCTGCGCACCCCGAGGGTCGGTTTGCAGCAGTGATAGCTGGTTCATGAATTCGTAGCCGGTGGTGCCATCCACCGACCAGTCGCGATGCAGGGTTTCGCCTTCGCCGAGGATCTTTTCGACATAGATGGGCAGGTGGCGCCCCGCAGACAGGCTGTCGACCCGGCGGCGCAGTTTTCGGCAGTAACCCCGTGGGTCGGCGAGGCCGTCGATGTGGTCGATGCGCAACCCGTCGATCAGCCCTTCAGCCACCAGTTGGAAAATTTTCCCGTGGGTGGCTTCGAACACCGCGGGACGCTCGACGCGCAGCCCGCCGAGCTCATTGATATCAAAGAAGCGCCGCCAGTTGATGTCGTCGGCGGCGGTGCGCCAACTGGCCAGGCGATAGCTCTGGCGTTCCAGCAGGTTGTGCAGGCGCAGGAAGCCATCGCCGTTCAGTGAGTCGTAGTCTTTCAGGTGCTGCTCAATGGCTTGGGCAATGGCCGGATCGCTGATCAGGTCGAGTAGTTCTGCTTTCAGTGGAATCGCCAGGCTGTGGGCGTCGGTCTGGTAGCTCAGGGTGCTGAAGCGATCGGCGAGGTTTTTCAATTGCTCGTTCTGTTGCGCATCGAGCGGCGCATCGACCTTGAGCAATTCGCCGTAATCGCTTGGGCAAATGGGGAAGCGGTGTTCGTAGTGCTCGACATGAAAGCTGCCGTGCCAGGCATCGAAGCGCAGGGGCAGGGTGCCGTCCTGCAACGCGACGCCGTAATCGCTGCCCAGGAACGGCAGGAGCAATTGGCCCTCCATCAACGGATCGGGCGAGTGCCACTGGATATCGAAAAACTCGCCGTAGGGGCTCAGGCGTCCCCACTCGAGCAAATCCAGCCACCAGGGATTATCACTGCCGCCGACCGCCATGTGGTTGGAGACGATGTCGAGGATCAAGCCCATGTTCTGCCCGTGCAATGCGCTGACCAGGCTGCGCAGCGCCGCCTCGCCGCCCAGTTCCGGGTTGACCCGGGTCGGGTCCACCACGTCATAGCCATGCATCGAGCCGGCGCGCGCGCGAAGCAGCGGGGAGGCATAGACATGGCTGATGCCGAGGCGGGCGAAATACGGCACCAGTGGCACCGCATCCTCCAGCGTGAAGCCTTTGTGAAATTGCAGGCGCAACGTGGCGCGCAACGGTCGGGTCGGCACTTGAGTCATCGATCACGCTCGGCCGCCTGAAGTCGCGCACAGGCGAGCAGTTCCAGGCGCCGCGCGGCATCCGCGCCATCGAGCAAGGCTTCGCTGTAACCGGGCAAGCGCCGCGACCAGTTCGGGTGGGTGTCGATGGTGCCCGGCAGGTTGGCCTGTTGTTCCACGCCAAGGGCATCTTCCAGTGGCAGCAACACCAAGGGTGCCCGGGTATGGCCGAGGAAACGCACGCTGGCATCGAGCACCTGGTCGGTTTCGTGGGATTCCTCGCGAAAGTTCTGCGGGTCCTGGCTCAACGCCCGGCGCAGGCCTTCGCGCTCGCGTTCACGGTGCTGGCGCCATTCGATTTCAGTGCTGGCATCGACCATGCCGAGCCGGGCGTTCCAGTCGATATCACGGCCATGCCACCAGCCGTTGAGGGTGGGCAGGTCATGGGTGCTGGTGGTCGCCAGGGCGTTGTCGGGCCAGTCGAGGATCGGCTTGAAGTGCGTGTTGTCCTGTTCGAACAGCAATACCCGCATGCCGAGCATCGAACGGGCGATGAGTTTTTCCCGCAGGCCGTCCGGTACGGTACCGAGGTCTTCGCCGAGGACGATGGCCTGGTGACGGTGGGACTCCAGGGTCAGCAGGCGCAGCAGATCGTCCACCGGGTAATACAGGTAGGCGCCGTCGGCTGGCGGCGAGCCATTGGGGATCACCCACAGACGCTGCAAGCCCATGACGTGATCGATGCGCAAGCCACCGGAATGGGCGAAGTTGGCCCGCAGCATTTCGATGAAGGCACGGAAACCATTGCGCACCAGGCCTTCGGGGGAGAACGCGGAAATCCCCCAGCCCTGGCCACTGCGGTTGAGAATGTCCGGCGGCGCTCCGACGGTGAGGGAGGCGAGCAGTTCGTCCTGACGGCTCCAGGCCTGGCTGCCACCGCCATCGGCGCCAACGGCCAGGTCGGCGATCAGGCCAATGCTCATGCCACTGGCGCGGGCGGCGGTTTGCGCGCGCTCCAGGCAGCGCGTGATCAGCCACTGACAGAAGGCATAGAAACCGATTCGCCCGGCATTCTCTTCGGCGAATGCTGCAAGCTCGTCACTGCGCGGGTTGCGCCAGGGTTCGGGCCATTGGCGCCAGTCGAGGTGTTCACCGCGTGCGGCGCGAGCCTCCTGGATGGCTTCGAAGCGGCAGTGGTTTTCCAGCGCTTCGCCTGCGGCGTGACGAAAACTGCTGAAATCCTCGTGCAACGGGTGTTCACCCTGGACGAAACCTTCGTACAGCGACTGCAGCAGCCGGTGCTTGGCTTCGGCGGCGGCCGGCCAGTCAATCAGCGGGCGTTCTTCCAGTGCCTTGAGTTCAATGGCCAGGCCAGTGGCGTCAATGGCGGTACGCAATGCGCGTTCGCCGAGAATGGTGCCGGGGGCGCAGTAAAGGCTGTTGAGAAACAAGCGGCTGGACGGCGAATATGGGCTGTAGCGCTGGGTGTCACTGGAAAACATCGCATGCAACGGGCTGATCGCCAGCGCCTCGGCGCCACGCTCACCGGCCACCCGGGCGAGGTCCTCCAGCGCCTGGGTATCACCAAAGCCGCCATCGCCGGGGCGGCGCAATCCATACAGCTGCACGCTCAGGCCCCAAGCACGCGGGATCGGGTTGTCCACGGCGTCGGCCACGCTGTAGCAACGGGCCGGGGCCACCGCCAGGGTGAAGGTTTGTCCGTCGATGCTGACTTGTTGATAGCCGACCGGAACCAGTCCCGGCAGCACCGAGTTGGCATCCAGTTTCAGGTTCAGCCGCGAGCCATCCTCGAGGTGGATTTCGCAAGGGGTTTGCGGCTCGAAGAAACGCGCCAGGTCCAGGCCTGAACCCGCATCGACGGTCATCAGGGGTGGCAAGTCATGGGTCTGTTGCACCGCCTGCAATTCCAGCAGGCTGGCGTCGATTTCCTGGGCGCTGCCGGCCGGGTGGCCAAGGCCGGTCAGGACGTTGCGCAACACCGAGGGTGCAACTTTTTGCGCACGGCCGTTGGCGTCGATCCAATCGACCGCGAGGCCGGCACGGCTGGCCAGGATTTCCAGTTGCGCATCACTCATGGACGCTCTCCATACGGGGTAGCAAAGGGGCTGCGGCGGCGAGGCTGGCGAGCGCGCAATATGGGGCAAGGGTGCCTTGGTCCAGCAGCCCGGCGCTCTGTGGCGGGTATTCGAACAACCGCGTGGCACCAGGCAGTGAGGTGTGGACTACGGGCTTGGCGCTGAGGTTCAGGTCAATGCGCAGTTGGCTGCCGTCGCCCAGGCGCCAGGACGCACTGACCGCGCCTGCGCCCAGCACGTCGGCGCCCAATGCCTGGGCACCGGGCAGGCGCGGGATGAGGAGCCGGTGACGGATCTGCAACAGCCGGCAATACAGGTCATGCATCTCGCCGTGGCCGGTCAGGGGCAGGACAGGGCGCGACGCTGCAAACGTCTGCGGATCGTTCGGGTCCGGAATGTGTTCGAGCAGGAGCGGGTCGGCAAAGGCGCTGAACGCCGCGAACTCGTTGCGTCGGCCGTCGCGGACAAGTTTCGCCAATTCACCGTGATGGCTGGTGAAAAACAGGAAGGGTTGCTCGACGGCAAACTCGTCGCCCATGAACAGCAACGGAATCATCGGCGACAGCAGCAGCAACACCGTGGCGGCCCGTAGCGCTTGCGGGTGGGCGAGTTGATGCAGGCGTTCGCCGAAGGCCCGGTTGCCGATCTGGTCATGGTTCTGCAAAAACAGGATGAATGCGCCGGGTGGCAAATGCCCGCTGGGCTCACCACGCGCCACACCATGACGGTTCAGATGGCCCTGGAACACGAAACCCTGGCTCAGGCAGCGCGCCAGTTGTTCGGTGGGGTTTTGCGCGTAGTCGGCGTAATAGGCCTCGGTTTCACCGGTGAGCAATACGTGCAGGGCGTTGTGGCCGTCGTCATTCCATTGCGCGTCGTAATCGTGTTCGAGCAGGCTGGCCTGGTTGTGTTCGTTCTCCACCATCAGCCAGACATGCCGCGCCGGCCCCGTCTGCTGGCGCACCCGTCGGGCCAGTTCCTGGAGGAAGTCCGGGTCTTCGATGGCGTGCACCGCGTCCAGACGCAATCCGTCGAATCGGTATTCCAGCAGCCACATCAAGGCGTTTTCGATGAAGAAGTCCCGTACTTCGCGACGGCGCAAGTCGATGGCCGCGCCCCACGGGGTGTGTTTGTCTTCGCGAAAAAAGCCCTTGGCATAACGATGCAGGTAATTGCCGTCCGGGCCGAAGTGGTTGTAGACCACGTCGAGAATCACCGCCAAACCGTGGCCATGGGCGGTATCGATCAAGTGCTTGAGCTGCTCGGGTGAGCCGTATGAAGCCTGGGGTGCGTAGGGCAGGACGCCGTCATAACCCCAGTTGCGCTCACCGGGAAACTGCGCGATGGGCATCAGTTCGATCGCAGTCACACCCAGTTCGACCAGCCGCGCCAGATGCTGCTCGACGGCACTGAAGCCGCCGAGTGCACCGACATGCAACTCGTAGATCACCGCTTCGTTCCATGGCCGTCCCGGCCAGGTACTGTGTTGCCAGGCATAGGCCAGCGGATCGACCACCACACTGTGCCGGTCAACATCGCCTGCCTGGGCGCGGGAGGCCGGGTCGGGCACCTCCAGTTCGCCGTCGATGCTGTAGCGGTAACGCGTACCTGCCGGGCATCGGGTGTTGATCACGAACCAGCCGTCGGCCTGGGGCAGCAACGGCAAGGACTGTCCATTTTCCAGTTCGACACTGACGTAGAACGCATCTGGCGCCCACAACGCGAATCGCGTGTGCTCCGGGTCCAGCATGATTGCGCCGTGGGGCCAGGTCTCAAGGGTCCGTAACGGCATCTTGAAAGCCTCTTACTGTTTGTGCGATTTCCCCAATGCCTTAGCCACAAGCTGTTCGTAGAGTTCGGCGTAGGGTTCGACCGCCTTGCACCAGTTGAACGGTGCTGCCATGGCCCGGCAGCGCATGGCGTGCAGCAGGTCGGGAAAGGCGAACACCTTGAACGCACGGCTCAGGGCTTCCTGATAGCTCTGCACGGTGGATTCATCGAACAGGAAACCGGTCACGCCGTTTTCGATGGTGTCGGCCAGGCCTCCGGTATTGCGTGCCACCGGCAACGAGCCGAAGCGCTGGGCATACATCTGGCTCAGGCCGCATGGCTCGTAACGCGAAGGCATCAGCAGGAAGTCGCTGCCGGCGAACATGCGCCGGGCGTCGGTTTCGTTGAAGCCAATGCGCACGCCGATCTGCCCGGGGAAGCGCAGGGCCAGTTCGCGCATCGACTGTTCTTCCTCCGGCTCGCCACGGCCAATGATTGCGATCTGGCCGCCGGATTTGACGATGTATTCGGAGACTGCCTCGGTGAGATCCAGGCCTTTCTGGTAAACCAGTCGCGAGACCACCGCAAACAGGGGGCCTTCGGAGTCTTCCAGACCGAACAGCTCGCGGACGTGGGCGGCATTGACTGCCTTGCCATCCCAGTCGCCGACCTCGAACGGGCAGAACAGGTGCGGGTCGGTCGCCGCATCCCAGCTTTCATCGATACCGTTGGGAATCCCGCTGAGCAGGCCTTGCTGGGTCTTGGCTGCAAGGAAACCGTCGAGACCGCAGCCGAAGTCCGGCGTGGTGATTTCCTGGGCGTAGGTCGCGCTGACCGTGGTGATGTGGCTCGAATAGGCCATGCCGGCCTTGAGGAACGACATCTTGCCGTAGAACTCCATGCCTTCCTGTTGCAGCGCGTGATGGGGAATGCCCAGTTCGGGGCACGAGCCCAGGCTGGTCACGCCCTGGTAAGCCAGGTTGTGAATGGTGAACAGCGTCGGCGTGCGCTGCCCGCGCCAGTGCATATAGGCCGGGGCCAGGCCGGCGGGCCAGTCGTGGGCATGCACCAGGTCCGGGCACCAGTGGATTTGTGCGAGGTTGGCGGCGATATCGGCGGCTGCCAGGCCCAGGCGGGCGAAACGGATATGGTTGTCCGGCCAGTCGCGGCCGTTGTTGGCGCCGTAGGGTGAACCTTCGCGCTCATAGAGTTCGGGGCAGATCAGCACGTAAATGACCAGGCCATCGGGCATGTCCATGCGCCCGATCTTGCACGGTGGCAACGCCGCATGGCCGCCGAGTTCGCCAATGATATGGATCGGATTTTCGCTATGCAGCACCTGCGGGTAACCCGGGATCAACACCCGTACGTCATGCAGATGGGCCATGGCCCGTGGCAGTGCCGCGGAAACGTCGCCCAGGCCACCGGTTTTCACCAGGTCGGCAATTTCCGAGGTGACGAACAGGACTTTCTTACGGTTCGGATTCTGGTTGGCTGCCGGGGTCAGCGTCCTGGTGCCAGGCGCGTTGACAGGTTGGGTATTTGCGGCAGTCACGGCGCTCGATTCGCCGACCTGATGAGCACGCTCTCCCTGTATTTCCAAAGCCGTACTGATCATATGAATCTCCCGTGTTGTTGATCTAATTCTTAGGTCTGGCAAACGGTGTTCCAAAGCCAATTCACGTGGCCGGGCGCAATCGCGCTACGCATCAGTGAGCAAGCGCTGCCCAATGCGCTGAAGCAGAAAGGGTGAATGAGCCGTTGCAAAGATTGCACCAGTCGCAACGCACCTTCTTGTCAGAGGACTGATCGGGATGGGAAAAAGTTTCGGCTATTTTTCCACTTTATGACCGATCGGTTTCGTCTCGAGAAAATGAGTCTAGGCCAGAACTTAGAGCGGTAAAGGGCAGATGGCAAAATTGTTCGACAATCGGTTTATAACGGTACGGACGTGCCTGTTAGAGGTGCAAACGCCCCGACGAAGTGCAGTTTTTTATGCATTTTTGCCGCAAAAAGTCACCGGGAAGTCATATAAATGTGCAATGGGATCGAGCGCTTGCGCACCATCGTGGTGCGCCCGCTGAGTCCCGCATTTGGCCGAACCACTGCCTTACTGCCCACCTTGATGCCTTGTTATAGTTCCGGCCTCATTTTTGCCCGCAAAAGGATCACTGGCATGTCTCAGTACAGCGCGTTCAACGTCGAACTGGTCGATAAAATCGCCCATGTGCAGATCAACCGCCCGGAGAAGATCAACTCGATGAACGCCGCGTTCTGGAGCGAGATCGTCGAGATCTTCCAGTGGATCGACGACACCGATGAAGTGCGCGTGGTGGTCCTCAGTGGCGCAGGCAAGCATTTTTCCTCGGGCATCGACCTGATGATGCTGGCCGGCGTGGCCAATGAGCTGGGCAAGGACGTCGGACGCAATGCGCGCCTGCTGCGGCGCAAGATCCTCACCCTGCAAGCGTCGTTCAATGCCGTCGATAACTGCCGCAAACCGGTGCTGGCGGCCATTCAGGGTTACTGCCTGGGCGGCGCCATTGACCTGATTGCCGCGTGCGACATGCGTTATGCCGCCGAGGACGCACAGTTTTCGATCAAGGAAATCGACATCGGCATGGCCGCCGACGTCGGTACGTTGCAACGCTTGCCGCGGATCATCGGTGACGGCATGCTGCGTGAACTGGCTTACACTGGTCGCACCTTCGGCGCCGACGAAGCGCGGGGCATGGGCCTGGTCAATCGCGTCTACAGCGACAACGCCAGCCTGCTCGACGGCGTCATGGGCATTGCCCGGGAAATCGCCGGCAAGTCGCCGATTGCCGTCACCGGCACCAAGGAGATGATCAGCTACATGCGTGACCATCGCATTGATGACGGCCTCGAATACGTCGCCACCTGGAACGCCGCCATGCTGCAATCCACCGATCTGCGCGTGGCCATGGCCGCCCATATGAGCAAACAGAAACCTGAATTTCTGGATTGATTAACCATGATTCCTCGCTGGACCACTGCAGTACTGGACACCGATCAACCCGGCGGCTGGGCTGTTGCGCGCAGCCCCGAAGGCTTTCTGTTCGATGACAATGGCGCACTGTTCGCGCGCGAATGGCTCAAGCGCCAGGACCTGCCGATTCTCGCCGAGCATGGCATCGGTCATCTCGATGGCGAGCCGGTCTACCTGCTGGAGCTGCGCAGTCAAAGCGAAGTGCCGGGCTGCAACTGGAAAGGCCTGCGGGCGTTCATGCTGGAGGGCGATCACACGATCTACAAAGTGCTCGGTTACGCCGCGCAGATCGGCACCTGGGCCCGCGAGCACCGTTTTTGCGGCAATTGCGGGCAAGCCATGACGCAAGTGCCGCGGGAGCGGGCGATGTATTGCCAGCCATGCGATTTGCGCAGTTACCCGCGAATTTCGCCGAGCATGATTGTATTGGTCACTCGTGGCGATGAAATCCTGCTGGCGCGTTCACCGCGTTTCGTCACGGGCGTCTACAGCACGTTGGCCGGGTTTGCCGAACCGGGCGAGTCGGCCGAGGACTGCCTGATTCGCGAGGTTCGCGAAGAGGTGAGCATCGAGGTCAGGAATATCCAGTACCTGGGCAGCCAGTGCTGGCCGTTCCCGCACTCGATGATGCTCGGCTTTCATGCCGAATATGCCGGTGGCGAGATCGTCTGCCAGGAAGACGAGATCGAGGACGCCCAATGGTTCAACGTGCACGAGCTGCCGCCGTTGCCGGCGTCACGCTCGATTGCCCGTTACCTGATCGACGTCTACGTGGCGCGGCGCTTAGGCCACGCTGAACCAGTGCTGCCAGGCTAGACGCACGGTCAGGCCCAGCACCACGGTGATGAACACCGGACGAATGAATTTCGCACCGCCGCTGATGGCGGTGCGGGCACCGAAGAAGGCGCCGACCATCAACGACGAGCCCATGCACAGGCCGATGATCCAGTCCACCTGACCGGAAAAGATGAAGATCGACAGCGCCGCCGCGTTGCTGACGAAGTTCATGCTGCGCGCCACACCGCTGGCCTTCACCAGGTCGATGGGGTACAGCAGCAGGCTGCTCACGGTCCAGAACGCGCCCGTGCCCGGACCTGCCACGCCGTCATAAAAACCGAGGCTGAAGCCTTGGGTCGACTGCCATTTTTTCTTGATCGGTGCGTCGCTGTCCGTCGGCGCTTTCGGCGTGCCGCCAAACAAGAGATAGACACCACAAGCGAAGACGATCACCGGCAGCATTTTGTTCAGCCATTCCGCCGGCAGGTAGTGCGCGACCACGGCACCGGTCAACGCGCCGACCAGGGTGCCGACGATGGCGTGGACCCATTGCGCGGGGTGGAACAGCTTGCGTCGGTAGAAAGTGAAGCTGGCAATGGCCGAACCGAAGGTCGAGCTGAGCTTGTTGGTGCCCAGCACCAGATGCGGTGGCAGGCCGGCAGTCAGCAGGGCCGGGGTGGTCAACAGTCCACCACCACCAGCGATGGCGTCGATGAAGCCGGCAACAAAAGCGACAAGGGCCAGGATGGCCAGGGTAGAGAGGTCAACGCTGAGTTCGAAAGGCATGGGATCGACTTATTCGGCGGGTGCAGAAAGAGGCTGCGGGGAAGGGCAGCATCTTAACCACCTGCACAACACAAAACCATTGTGGGAGCGGGCTTGCTCGCGAAGAGGCCGTCAGATCCAGCATAAATGTTGGCTGACACACCGCTTTCGCGAGCAAGCCCGCTCCCACAGGGGTTAGTGCAAATTCAAACTACAGGCCCAGATCCGACAGCCCCGGATGATCATCCGGACGACGCCCCAGCGGCCAGTGGTACTTGCGCTCGCTTTCCTTGATCGGCATGTCGTTGATGCAAGCGAAGCGGCGGGCCATCAGGCCGTCCTCGTTGAACTCCCAGTTTTCGTTGCCGTAGGAACGGAACCAGTTGCCCGAGTCATCGTGCCACTCATAGGCATAACGCACGGCGATGCGGTTGTCGGTAAAGGCCCAGAGTTCCTTGATCAGTCGATAATCCAGTTCCTTGGCCCATTTACGGGTCAGGAAAGCCTTGGCTTCTTCGCGGTTGTGGGCGAACTCGGCGCGATTGCGCCATTGGGTGTCCAGGGTGTAGGCCAGGGACACTCGCTCGGGATCTCGGGAGTTCCAGCCGTCTTCAGCCAGGCGAATTTTTTCAATGGCCGATTCACGGGTGAAAGGGGGCAATGGTGGACGAACTTCGGTATTAGACATTTCAAGTCTCCGTATCAAGTTAAAGTTAAAACAACTGTCGAGCTTGATCAGGTTGCTACAGGTCCAATAACTTTCGCGCCATGCATTGCGCATTATCGGCGGCACTGTGATCACCCATTACAAGCGCCACGGTAATGGCACCATCGATCAGGATCAGCAGCTGTCTGGCCAGCCTCTGCGGATCCTCGGCGCCATGTTCGGTACACAGCTCGCACACGTAGTCGAGCAGCTTCTGTTTATGCTCTTTGGCGACCAGGCGCACCGGGTCTTGCGGGTCGCCGGTTTCGCCACTGGTATTGATGAAGGCGCAGCCGCGGAAGCCTTCCGAGGCGAACCACGATTTGAGCACGGTAAACAGGTTGAGCAGGCGTTCGGCCGGGGTTCGGGCCTGGTCGACTTCGCCCCTGTACCAGCGCATCCAGCGTTGGTCGCGGCGTTGCAGGGCGGCTACCACCAGTTCGTCCTTGTTGGCGAAGTAGCGGTAGATGCTTTTTCTGGAGACGCCGGCGGTCTTCACCAGAAGATCCATGCCAGTGGCGGCTATGCCACTTTTGTAGATCAACTTCTCGGTGACATCCAGGATGATGTCGCGTGTATCGTTACTTTTGATTTCGTTCATGTGGCTAACAGTAGAACGATCGTTCTCCTTAGTAAATTGGTTTTTGTGGTGCTTGACAAATGGTCTTCGCGAGCAAGCCCGCTCCCACATTGAAATGCGTTCCCCTGTGGGAGTGGGCTTGCTCGCGAAGGGGCCATAACAGACAGTAACAAGACCCGAAGCTATCGATGGTGTAAGCTCTCGGGTTCTTCGGATTCGACCCATTGCGAGCCCTATGCCGTCGCTTTTCAAACGCTCCCTGCTGCCCAAACTGCGCAGTTTTCCGCTGAAGGCCGATGCCGTCAGCATCCTCTCTGGCGCTGCCGAATTCCGTCGTTGCCTGCTGGAGAAAATTGCCAGCGCGACCCGGCGTATTTACATCGTTGCGCTGTATCTGCAACAGGATGAAGCCGGCCAGGAAATTCTCGATGCCTTGCACGCGGCCAAGCTGGCGCGTCCTGAACTGGACGTGGTGGTGGTCGTCGACTGGTTGCGCGCCCAGCGCGGCCTGATCGGTGCAGGCAAGCAACCGGGCAACTCGGCCTGGTATCAGGAAATGACCCGCACCCACGCAAGTGAAGTGCCGATCTACGGCGTCCCGGTACAAACCCGCGAACTGTTCGGCGTGTTGCACCTTAAAGGCTTCGTGATCGATGACTGCGTGATCTACAGCGGCGCGAGCCTGAACAACGTCTATCTGCACAAATTCGACAAGTACCGCTACGACCGCTATCACCTGCTGCACAATCGCGAACTGGCCGATTCTATGCAGCACCTGGTGCAGCACGGCCTGGTGGCGTCCAAGGCCGTGCACCGCCTCGACCTGCCGAACCTGCCGACCACCCGCAGCCTGCGCAATGACATCGGCGACTTGCGCAGCCGCCTCAAGCACGCGGCGTACGACACCACGCGGGGCTCCACGGACAGGACGGGGTTGTCCGTCAGCCCGCTGCTCGGCGTCGGCAAGAACAATCCGCTGAACCGGGTGATTTGCGAGCTGATCGCCAGTGCCCAGCAGCAACTGACCATCTGCACACCGTACTTCAATTTGCCGCTGGCGATCATCCGCGAGATCAATCGCGCGCTGGCCCGTGGGGTGAAGATCGACATTGTGGTCGGCGACAAGACGGCCAACGACTTCTACATTCCACCCAGCGAACCGTTCCGGGTCATTTCGGCGTTGCCGTACCTGTACGAAATCAGCTTGCGCCGGTTTGCCAAGCGCCATCAGCGCAACATCGATAGCGGCCAGTTGAACCTGCACTTGTGGCGCGATGGTGACAACACCTATCACCTCAAGGGCATGTGGATCGACCAGCGCTATACCTTGCTGACCGGCAACAACCTCAACCCACGGGCATTTCGACTCGATCTGGAAAACGCCTTGTTGATCGATGATCCCCATGGCGAACTGCTGGAGCCGCGTGGCCATGAGCTGGCAGAGATCTTCCAGCACACCCGTCGTATCGAGCATTTCCAGAACCTGGAAACCCTCGCCGAATACCCGATGGGCGTGGCCAAGTTCCTCAAGCGCGTGAGTCGGGTGCGGATCGAGCGGTTGCTCTATCGCATCCTGTGAACCCGCTGGACTTCCGATCTGCTGTTGCTCCTCTGTAGGAGCGAGCCTGCTCGCGATGGGCGCAAACGATAACGCGGGAAACCTGATTCACCTCGGCGTCCTCAGGTTTTTCGCGAGCAGGCTCGCTCCTACAGGTATGCGCGCCAGTCCCCGGATAAACGCCGCTTACGGTCGCTGTAAAACTCAGTTCAGACCGAGCTTCCCGCGCAATGTCGACAAGTCTTCAGCCAAAGTATTGACCGGCCCAACCAGTGCCTTACGGTCGGCGTCCTTCACCTTGTCATAGGTCTCGAAACCGCCATCCTTGGTCTTGTACTTGGCCAGGATCTTGTCCACGGTGGCGAAGTTCTTGTCGACCTTGGCCACGAACGCCGCATCCTGCTTCTCGATCTGCGGACGGAACAGGTCGACGATTTTCTTCGCGCCGTCGATGTTGCCCTGGAAGTCATAGAGGTCAGTGTGGCTGTAGCGGTCTTCTTCGCCGGAGATCTTGGTCGCCGCGACTTCTTCGAGCAGCGCAGCGGCACCGCCTACGACTTTCTCGGGGGGGAAGGTCAGGCCGGCCACACGGGTTTGCAGGTCTTTTACGTCTTTGTTCAAACCGTCGGCCAGTTCGCCCAGGTCTTTCGTGCTCTTTTCCGAGAACAGCGAGTATTCGAGGCGGTGGAAACCGGTGAAATCTTCGGCTTTCACGCCTTTTTCGTGGTCGTCGACGCGGGAGTCGATGGACGCATCCAGATCACTGAACAGCTCGGCGATCGGCTCGATCGACTCGTAGTAGACGCGAGTCGGCGCGTAGAGTTTTTGCGCGGTGGCCAGGTCGCCCTTTTTCACGGCGTCGGTGAATTGCTGGGTGTGGCTGGCCAGCTCGTCCAGTTGCTCGGTCACGTAGATCTTGTAGTCCGAGACCGGCCCCACCAGGTCCAGCGGTGCTGTCGCCGCGAAGACCGAAAGCGAAGTGTTGAGCAAGCCAAGGGTCAGCAATAACGCGAGAGGTGACTTTTTCATGGGGCGGTTCCGTGAGGGTTGTGTGGGTTAGGCGGTTGTTGTTGGATGTGTGGCATCGAGCAGAGAGCGACCGATGAAATCCTGGTCGCCGGTCACTCCGGGCAGCGTGAAGAAATAGCCACCGCCGACAGGCTTGAGGTACTCCTCCAGAGGTTCACCGTTGAGACGGGTTTGCACGGTGATGAAGCCTTTCTCCAAGTCGGCCTGGTAGCAGATGAACAACAGGCCCATGTCGAGCTGGCCGTTCTTGTTCACGCCGTTGGAGTAGTTGAACGGCCGGCGCAGGATCAGGTTGGCCTGGGTCGCGGCGGTGCGCGGGTTGGCCAGGCGAATGTGCGCGTCGAGCCGGGTCAGCTTGCCGGCCGGGTCCTTGCTGTAGTCCGGCACTTCGGTTTCATGGGCACCGCCCATGGGCGCACCGGTGCTTTTGACCCGGCCGAGAATGCTTTCCTGTTCCTGCAACGGCGTACGGTCCCAGCGCTCGACGAAGTTGCGGATGATCCGCACGGCCTGATAGCTGCCGTTGGCGGCCCACGCCGGTTCATCGCTGCCGGGTTGCACCCAGACAATGCTGTCCATGGCCTTGGCATCGTTGGAATCGGGGTTGGCCGAACCGTCGCGAAAACCGAGGAAGTTGCGCGCGCTCTGTGCCGGTACGCCGGGTTTCGCCGGGGCCTGGGGCGGCACGCTGCCTTCCTGTTTCCAGCGCACCAGCAGCAGGTCCGGCAGGTTTTTCACGATGTCCCGCAGGGCGTGGATATTGGTGTCGGTGGTGTTGGAGCAGAACTGGATGCTCAAGTCGCCATGGCAGCAATCGGCTTCCAGCGCGTCGTTGGGGAAGCCGACCATGCGTATCAGCCGCTTGGGCTTGGCGTGGGCCAAGCCGAAACGCTCGTCGAACAGCGACTCGCCCACCGACACCGTGATGGTCAGGTTATCCGGGGTCACGACCGGACCGAGAATGCCCGAGTCCACGGGCGGCAGCTGCGGATCGACCTGCGTCACCGCGCCGCCTTTCATCAGGAAGGCGATGCGCTGGTTCAGGGTGCGAAACAGCCGCTCAAGGTCTTCACGGTCACTGGCCAGCACATCGAACGACACCAGCATGCCGGACGCCGGGCGCGGCGTGACGATGCCAGTCTGGTGTTGGCCATGGAACGCGTGGTGGTCGAGGGTCTTGTCGCTGCTCGGCGCTTCGGTGACTTGCGCGGGGCTGGCGGCCATGGCTGGGCAACTGAGTGCCGAGCCTGCGAGCGCGACACCGGCGGCGCCCATCCCCAACAGTACACGGCGACGCTGGAGGTTGAATTGTTCTGGATCGTTCATCGGTTTACGTCTTCTGCTGACAGGCCGGAAAGGCCAAGGGCGGGATCGACTCCATCGAGGGCGGCGGCCAATGCCTTGGCCTTGTCGGCAATCCGTTTGCGCTGCTCGGCACTGACGCTGTCGTAGCTGGCGTAACCGTCGCCGACCTTGAAACCATTGAGTTCGGCGTCGAAGGCGTTGAGGGCGCTGTCGATTTTCGGCAGCAGCCCGGCCGCGGATTTGCTCAACAGCGGACGCAACAGGTCGACGGCTTTGCGGGCGGCATCGAGGTTGGCGGCGAAGCCGTTCAGGTCGCTATGGCTGTAGCGCTCCTCTTCGCCGCTGCTGGCGCGTACATCGGCAATGCCGTTGAGGTTGCGCACCATGATGCTCACCAGTTGCTCCGGCGGCAGTGACTGGGCCAGCAGTTGTTGTTTGAGGGTGGTGACATCTGTGAGCAAACGCTGGGCAATCGGCGCCAGGCCCACGAGGCTGCGTTGTTGAAACACTGCATATTCGATGCGGTGGAAACCGGTGAAGCTCGGGTCCTGCTCGCGTTGTTCGAAATAGTCGGAGCGGGCGTTGATGGCGTTGTCCAGTTCCGCCAGGCGTTGGGCGGCAGGCGCCACACGCTGATAGGCAGCGCGCGCCGGCACATACAGAGCCTGCGCCTGACTCAGGTCACCGGACTCGATGGCTTGCTGCAGGGCGGTGACGGCCTTGATCAGCGCGCTGCCCTGGCTGCTCAAGTACACACGGAATTCCGACAGCGGCCCGACAAACGCGACCATCGATGGCCTGGCGCTGGCGGCGGCCTCGGAGGCGGCTGTCGGCGTGACGTGCAGGGTGCCACGCGGGTTGCTCAGCAGCCCGCAAGTGATGCTGTAGTCGCCGGGCAGCAGGTTGGCATTGATGACCTGGCTCAAACCGGGCGCGATGTTTTCCCGTTCTTCGATGACCAGCACGCCGTCGAGGATTTCCCATTCCACGGCCCGGTCGGAGCGGTTGACGATCCGAAAGCTCGCGCGCCCGGCCGGGACGGTGAGGGCATTGGGTTCGCAACTGTGCGGGTGGATGGTCACCACCACTTCATCGTGGTTGGCCTGGCGTTTGGCCGCGGCCATTTTCGATGCGTAGTAGAACAGGCAGCCGGCGGCGATCATCACGATCACCGAACCGGCCAGCGCCCAGCGCAAGGCGCGGGGAGGGGAAGCCTGGATTGGGGCTTGGTTTGGCATGGGAGCCCTTACTGGCTGGAAGCGGAAGAAGGTTGCCTGGCGGGTGCGCCGGCCGGGGAGAAGAACATCACCAGCGCCACCAGCAGATAGATCAAGTACGCACCCAGGGTGCTGACGGTCGGCGCATCCTGGTAACCGAACATGCCGGCCAGCACCGAGCCCAGCGGGCCGTCCATCGGCAGGGTTGCGCTGAAGTCGAACAGCACGGTTTGCAGGTGGTTCCAGAGCCCGGCTTCGTGCAGTGCCTGCACCGAGTTGGCAAGGATGCCGGCCGCCACCACCAGGATGAACAAGCCGGTCCAGCGAAAGAACGCCGCGAGGTACAGGCGCATGCTGCCGCTGTAGATCAGGAAACCGATGGCGACAGCCAGGACCAGGCCGAGCAGGGCGCCAATCGGTGCCGCCGGACCTTCGCTCTGCTGGAACACCGCGAGCAGGAAAAACACCGTTTCCAGGCCTTCACGGGCCACGGCGAAAAACACCATGGCGATCAGGGCAATCACCTGGTGTGCAGAACCGGTCAACGCGTGGTCGAGGGACTCGTGCAATGAATGCTTGATCGAACGCGCCACCTTGCGCATCCAGAACACCATCGAGCTGAGAATGCCGACAGCGACCAACCCGACGATGCCTTCAAACAGCTCCTGTTGCTTTTGCGGAAACTGCGCACTGACCAGTTCCAGCCCCGCGCCCACCAGCAGCGCAAGCGTGACGGCAAGAAACACCCCGATCCACATCGCCGACAGCCATTGGCCGCGACCGGTCTGCTTGAGGTAACTGGCGATGATGCCAACGATCAACGCAGCCTCGACACCTTCGCGCAGCATGATCAAAAAAGGAACAAGCATTCAGCGCCGTCTCGAATTTAGATAGGGAGCTAATTTGTAACATAATGACACTCATTCCCATATGCCATTGATTGCCAATTACCTGAACCTAAGCTGAACGATCCTGAAGATCACGCTTTGGCTTTGGCTTTGGCTTTGGCTTTGGCTTTTGATTTTCTTGCCCCATCGAGAGGCCGAGTGGAGGTTCTGCGCAGTGGGCAACCCGGCATGGATGCCGGGTTAGCCGCCCTAGGCCATGGATGGCCGATGGCGGCGGGCCCACGGAGTTGGACCGGAGCGAGGGCATGCCGAGCCTAGGCGAGGCACCGAATGAAAGGGGCAAGAGCCCTTTGGTTACTTTGGGGCTTTTCCAAAGTGACCCGCCGTAAGGGCGGAACCATAAGCCGCCGTGACCGCAACAACGGATATGTACACCCACAAAATCCTCATCGCCTGACACAAAGCCTTCACGAGCAAGCCCGCTCCCACAGGGGATCTGCGTTAGGCCGGTGGTTTCAGCTAATATGCCCCCCACTCGAACAAGAACAGGCCTTGCCGCGATCCATGTCGGAAAAAGACACCATCAGCGCACAACTGCTGCGTGAAGCACTGCTGCAAAGTTGCGCCCCGGGAGCCGCCACCGAAGAGGTGTTGCACAAGCTCGGAATCGACCCGCGGTTGCTGGACAGCAGCGATGCCCGCCTGCCGGCCACCACCTATGCGAAGTGCTGGCGGTTGCTGGCACGGCGCGGGGATGACGAGTTTTTTGGCATGGACCCGCGCAAGCTAAAGTCCGGCAGTTTTGCCTTTCTGTGTCGTACGGCCATGCTCCAGCCCAACGTGGCGGCGGGACTGACCTGCGGCCTGGACTTTCTGTCGCTGATGCTTGAGCGCTTGCCAGCGCAGCTGGTGCGTCAGCAAAGCCTGGCGGAAATCGTCCTGCTGGAAGACGACAAGGACCCGCGCCGGGCCTTCACCTATTTCACCTACTGGATGATCGTCCACGGCGTCGCCTGCTGGCTGGCAGGGCGGCGGATTCCGATCCTGGCCATCGAACTGCGCTGTGCGAAACCGGATTTCTGTGATGACTATCAGGTGATGTTTTCCGAGAACCTGCGTTTCGACCGTCCACGCACGCGGATGATTTTCTCCGCCGATTACCTCGATTTGCCGATCAAGCGCAGCCCCGAGGAACTCAAGCGATTCCTCGCCCTTGCACCGGCGAACATCCTGGTGAAATACCGCGATCCCGAGAGCCTGGCCAGCCGTATCAAACACGACCTGCGCCATCTGCCAGCCGAACACTGGCCGGAAACCGAAGCCCTGGCGCAACGCCTGTGCATGTCCGCTTCAACCTTGCGCCGCCGTCTGGCCGAAGAAGGGCAAACCTATCAAGGCCTCAAGGACAGCGTGCGCAAGGAGCTGGCGATTGTCTGGCTGGCCGAGCCGGCGATCAGCTTCAGCGAAATCGCCACGCGGCTCGGATTCGCCGACGCCAGTTCTTTCTACAAGGCGTTTCGCAAGTGGTCAGGGTCGAATCCGGGGCATTACCGCAGCCTGATTCTCAATGACACCGAGTAGGTTCAGCGGCGCGATAACCATTCTTCACGGGTGATTTCCCAGGTTTCTTTCGGGAAAACCCCGCCGACAAACCGGCCTTCATCCGTTCGAATCAGGCGCATGCCGGTACGTTCGGAGAGCCTGCGCGAACCAATGTTCGGGGCCGCTTTTGGCACACGCAGCACGCTGCGGCCCAGAACGGAAAACCAGTACTCGGTCACAGCCGCGCTGGCTTCATTCATCAAGCCATGACCCTGCCATTTCGGGCCGAGCCAGAAACCGCGATTGTTGTCCTGTTCGCTCATCAGGCTGATGTTGCCGATCAACTGCTCCGGCGCCGACTTCAGGCGGATCGACCAGTGCCACTCCTCGCCACGGGCGATGGCGGGCAGGGCATTGTCACGCAGATAGACCCGCGCGCCATCGGCCGGATAGGGCCAGGGCACGAAGGCGTTGAGGTAACGCACCACTTCCCAGTGGGCGAACTGTTGCTGGATGGCATCGGCGTCGGCCAGTTCCAGCGGGCGCAGGATCAGGCGCTCGGTGTAGAGCGTGGGGGTGGCTTCCATGGAAGGTGTTGCTCCCTGAGTCAGGTGTCAGCGGCTGCCGGTGGTCGCTCCCGGCAGATTGAGTGTGCCACTGTCGACGAAACGCGTCGTGTTGAACAGCCCACCCGAGAGCTTGCCGTGCAGGATATAGGGCATGTTGTTCAGCGTTTTCATTTGGCTGATGCCATAGGTCTGGCGGATCACCGACAACGCCGAAACGCTGACCGGCACGCTCACGACGACGTCGGAAAAGCGCCCGATCGTGCCCCTTTCATCGGTGACGCCGGAGGCGAACGGCTGGCCGTTGATGTCCAGATCCAACGCAACCCCACTGTAGGTGAGGACGTTGTCATTGGGGTTTTGCACGCGGATTCTCACGGCAAAGCGCACTTCCATGCCTTCGCCTTGCAGGGGTTCGACGCCCACGACGTTGATTTTCAACGGGTCTCGGTTGGGCAGGGAGGAACAGGCGCTCAGGCAGAGCAGGAGGGAAATCAGGACTGCGTGGACGCTGCGCATGGACGTGCTCTCATCTGAAAAAGGGCTGAGCCGCCAGCGGCTCAGCCCTTGAGCCCGTCTAGCGGTTTGACGGTGCGACCACCGCAGCCTTTGCGGACTCATCCCTGGCGGTCACATCGGGGTTCTGCATCACCTGAAGCACGGAGGCCTCCGGATCGAATTCGTCTTCCTCCAGCTCAATGAACTCCTCGGGCAGGAAGATATTAAGAACGATAGCGCACAGCGCGCCGACGGTGATGGGCGATTCGAAAATGTTGTGCAGGGCCTTGGGCAGTTCACGCAAGACTTCCGGCACGGCGGCCACGCCCAGGCCCATGCCGAGGGAGATCGCCACGATCAGCATGTTGCGCCGATGCAGGCCGGCCTCGGCGAGAATCTTGATCCCGGCCACGGCGACGGTGCCGAACATCACCAGTTCCGCGCCCCCCAGCACCGGTTTCGGCATCAGTTGCAGGACCGCGCCGATCATCGGGAACAGGCCCAGCACCACCAGCAATCCGGCGATGAAAAAAGCCACGTAGCGGCTGGCCACGCCCGTGAGCTGGATCACCCCGTTGTTCTGGGCGAAGGTCACCATCGGCATGCTGTTGAACACCGCCGCCATGGCCGAGTTGAGGCCGTCGGCGAGCAGGCCGGACTTGATCCGGCGAATGTACAGCGGGCCTTTGACCGGCTGCCGGGAGATCATCGAGTTGGCCGTGAGGTCACCGGCGGCCTCCAGCGGCGACACGAGGAAAATCACCGCCACCGGAATGAACGCCACCCAATCGAAGTTGAACCCGTACTTGAACGGCACCGGTACGCTCACCAGCGCGACGTCGGGCAGGCTGTGGAAATCCACCTGGCCCATGAGCCAGGCCACCCCATAACCCAGGGTCAGGCCGATGACAATCGCGCCCAGGCGCAGAAACGGCACGTCCACCCGGTTCAACACCACGATGGTGCCCAGCACCAGTGCAGCCAGGGCCAGGTGACTGGCGGCCCCCAGGTCCGGGGCGCCGAAGCCTCCCGCGATGTCGGTCATGGCCACCTTGATCAGCGACAAACCCATCAGCGTGATGATCGTCCCGGTCACTACCGGGGTGATCAGCATGCGCAGTTTGCCGATGAACTGGCTCAACACCACTTCGATGAACGCGGCAAAAAAACACACGCCGAAGATGGTCGAGAGAATCTCGTCGGTGCCGCCGCCCCGGGCCTTGACCATGAAGCCGGCGCTGAGAATCACACTGATGAACGAGAAGCTGGTGCCTTGCAGGCACAGAAGGCCGGAGCCCACCGGGCCAAAACGCCGCGCCTGCACGAAGGTGCCCAGGCCGGAGACAAACAGCGCCATGCTGATCAGATAAGGAATTTCGCTTTGCAGGCCCAGGGCGCTGCCCATGATCAACGTCGGGGTGATGATGCCGACAAAACTCGCCAGCACATGTTGCAGGGCGGCGAAGACGGTGGCGGTCAGGTGCGGGCGGTCATCAAGGCCGTAAATAAGGTCGCTGTGGCGTGGAGCGGGGGCTTTTTCGGAGGCGGTCATGGTGGTTTGCGTGCCAGAAGGCGGGCCGGGTCAGAAAATGGAGGCGCAGGATGCCAGAACCGCCCGGCCACGGCAAAAGATCCTCCAAAACAGTGGTTTACAGGCGCGCAGCGAACACCTCGCCGACGCTGCGGCGTTTGGCGTGCAATTGGCTGGCCTGGATCAACTGTTCGAGGTCCTCGGGCGTGACGTCATAGAACGCCTCCATGTCAGCCAGCGCCAGTTTCAGGTCTTCGGCGGTGATGGCCTGAGTGTCGACCGACGGGTGGTCGGCAGGAATCCTGGCCACCGGCTCGCTGGCACGCTTGGGGTAACGAACGCGGGTCAGGTTGTTGTAGGCCAGGGCGCAGAGCAGCATCGTCGCGGCGCTGAGCATCACCGGTTCAATGGCTTTCCAGTCCATGGCAATGGTTGCCGGATCGGCCAGCACCAGGGTCAGGGCCAATGCACCGGCCGGAGGGTGCAGGCACCGCAACCAGCACATCAGGATCAATGCCATGCCCGCCGCCAGGCACGCGCTACCGAGGGTTCGGCCCAACACATGGGCCACCAGCAAGGCGATCACCCCGGCGCTCAAGTAACCGCCGAGAATCGACCAGGGTTGCGCGAGTGCGCCCGAAGACACGGCAAACAACAGCACCGCCGACGCCCCCAGCGGACCGATCAGGTGCTGAGCCACCGCAATGCCGAACACCTGGCTACAGAGCCACACGCTGAACAGCGTCCCCAGGGCCATGCCGATGGCGGCGCGGCTCCATTCGGTGGGGCGGGTATTGATGGCGGCGGGCAACCAGCGAGCAAGCATTCTAAAAAAACTCCAGCGCGGAAAAAAGCGAGTCAAAAAAAGGGCTTAGCTGGGAAACCCAGAAAGCCCTTGAAGATGTTCCAACTATTGGGGGAGGAACACGCACAGTGTGCCGGTCAATTAAGGCGCTGACAAATTCATATTAATGAGCTTTCAGTGCATTAATTTTGCTTTAAGTTGCCCCGTCGGCCGCTTAGGTAGCACAGCAAACCGCCGAGTGCTGCCAGCGCACTCAAGGCGTAAAACATCGTCGGCGCCGGTGTGCGCATCAACATGAAGCCACAAATCACCGGGCTCAATGCACCGCCAAGCGCAGCAAGGTTTTGTGCGCCGTAATAGCTTCCGCGCAAGTCTTCCGGCGCCAGGGTGTCGACGAAGAGAAACTCCGCCGGATAAATAATGATTTCACCGAGGGTGAAGATAAACATCGCCACGCACCAGCTCACCAGGCTGTCCGCCAGGCTGAAGCCGATCAGCCCGAGGATGAACAGACCGGTGCCGGCGACGATCCATTGGCGCAATTGCTCACGCTTGAGGAAACGCCCGATCTGGTACTGCAGCAAGATCACACTGATGGCGTTGCAGGCGAGCAGGGCGGCCATGACATCCATGGTGTGTTTGGAATCACTGGTCACCAGCAAATACTGCGACAGGTAAAACGTAAATCGCCCGTGCACCACCGTACTGAGCAGGCAACCGGCGGTGAACATGATCAGGGTGCGATCATTTTTCAGGGTGACCAGGGTTTTGAGAAAACTCTGCGCCTGACCGGTGACAGACGCACGCGCCGGGTCCTTCGCGATCCCGGTCATCAGGAAAATGCTGAAAAAAGCGATGGCCGCAGCCACCAGGAATGGCGCACTTGCAAAGGCACCGGCAATCAGCACGCCAAGCATTGGCCCGACAGCGTAACCAATGTTGGTCAGGGTATAGCTCAGGGAAAACGCCTTGGCGCGCTGGCCCACAGGAAGGTTGTCGCTGAGAATCGCTTTCGAACCGATCAGGAACAGCGATGACGCGGTTTCAGTGACGATCAGGGTGATCGTGGTCAGGTAGAGGTTTTCAGCAAAGGTCAGCAACACCAGGCCAATGGCGCTGGACGCCATCGAAAGAATAAGTAATCGGCGCTTTTCGAAGCGGTCGATGATGTAACCGCCATACAGGGAGGGCAGGGTGGCGACGAACACCGCAATGCCGAGCAGCAGGCCAACGTCCTGCTGGTTGAGGCCAAGCTTGTCGCTGACGAACAGCGTGAGTAAAGGGCTGGTGATGGCACGGCTGACGACGATGGTCAGCGAGCAGATCAGCAGGCGGCGGATAAGGGGGGAGTAGCTGGTCACGGCGTGAATGTCCTTATTCGATCGGGCCGGCATCAGCCCGACCGTGAGCGCTACTCTAGCAGCCGGACACTCGGTCGTTGCTACGGGATTTACTTGAGATGCAGCAACACGAAATCATTCTTGTCGAACCGCCCGCTCAGCACTGGCGGCAATGCACCAACAGCCGTGCCTTGCAATGCCTTGTACGCGTTCAGGTCCATCATCAGCCATGCCGGGCCCTTGAGGGTTTCAAGTTCCTGGTGTGAATCGGTGAACTCTGGTTGCAGGCCTTGATTGATGTTGACCATGAACTTGATGGCTTTGGCATCCTTGCCCATCGCGTGCATCACCAGTGGTGCGGGGTCTTTTTGCACGAGTTCAAACGCTTCGTGGCTGAAGGTCCGGGTGTCGTAAAGCTGTCGCTGGATCGGCTCGAACTGCAGGATATATACCGACCACAGTGCCAGGACTGCGCAAAGGGCGAGAGTCTGCGCGCGCCAGCGGGGCTGCCTGAGCGCTACGACGGCGACCGCTTGCAGCGCGCCGAGAATGATGAACAACGACGTGAGATGGGCCACGTCTTCGGGGAATCTTCGCTGTATCACCAGCAAGGTCAAGATCAGCAGCCCCGGAATCAGCAGCCATAAGCCCTGCATCAATACGCGCAGCCAACCGAACAGCCGACCTTGCACGGCGTAAAACGGATAAGCCGCCATGATCGCCGCCACGGGCAGGATCGGCAGCAGGTAACGGGCCTTTTTCGCCTGCGGGACGGAAAGGCCGACCATCACGATCAATCCGGCAGCTGCGCAGTACAGTGTCAGGCGCAATGCCGGGCCTGACTGTTGTCGGCCAGAAGCGGCGACCGCCACCAGCGCCAGTACTGCCAGTGGCCAGGCCAGTGCGTAGTTGCCTACCGAACTGGTGAAGTAATACAACACCTCGTTGGAGCCTTCGCTGCCGTCCATGCGCCCCATGAACTGCATGCGAATCACGTCCTGCAAGAAGGCCGGGCCGCCACTGACGTCCGCCAGCCACAGCAACAGCCCGACGCACACCGCCAGCAACGCGGAGGCCAGCAATCCGAAGACCAGCATTCGTCGCCACTGGCGATTTACCAGAAAATAGCTGCAGAGCATTCCCGTAGGGATGACCAGGCCGATGGGCCCACGAATCCAGAAACCCAGCATCAACAAGGCAAAGATCAGAATCCAGCGGCGCGGCGCGCCAAAGTGATCGGCGGTATAACCCAGGTAAAACACACTGAACGCCACGGCCGCCAGCATCAGATCGAGGGAAACCGCACGGGTTTCGGTGATGAAGGTGTTGGTCAGCAGCATCAGGGCGATGCTCAGCAGCGCCCAACGCGTGGAATAGGGCGCCAGCAGGCGGTACATCAAGGTGACGATGACCGCTGCGGCGAAGGCGCTCGGCAGCCATGCGGTCAGGCTGGTGACCTGGCCGAAGGGCAGTGAGAGCAGCCAGATGAAGACTGTTGAAAGTCCCGAATAGTCTGCATAGGGCTGGCCATAGGTCGTCGGAAAAAACGACGGGCCATTGCGCAGCATCTCCTGGGCGAACAGCACGAAGCGCGAATCGAAGCCGATGGCCGCCTGCTGATACATCCCGGCGCAGAACAACAACAGCGCCAACAGACCCAGCGCGAGGGACTGTCGGCGGATGTGGGGGATCATGAGGTTCAGGCGACCACGGCTTCGGTTGACCATTGCTGATGAGGCATCGGCAATTTGCGCGATTCGCCCCGGCCGATCGGGAAGTAGGTGAAACCGATGCGTGCCAGGCGGTCTGCGTCGTACAGGTTGCGGCCGTCGAAGATCACCGGTGCGTTGAGTCGCTGCTGGATCAGCTCGAAGTCCGGCGCCTTGAACTGTTGCCATTCGGTGCAGATGATCAGTGCATCGGCACCGGACAGGACCGACTCAGGCGTGCCCATGAGCATCAGTTTCGATTCATCGGGATACAGCTTCTGGGTTTCCTGCATGGCTTCGGGATCGAATGCGCGGACATTTGCCCCGGCGGCCCACAGCGATTCCAGCAACACCCGGCTCGGAGCATCGCGCATGTCGTCGGTGTTTGGCTTGAACGCCAGGCCCCACAAGGCAAAGGTCTTGCCACGCAAGTCGCCCTTGTAGAACGCGTTGATGCGCTCGAACAACTTGTGTTTCTGCCGCTCGTTGATCGCTTCCACCGCTTGCAGCAGGTCGCTGGAGCAATGGGCCTCTTCGGCGCTGTGGATCAGGGCGCGCATGTCCTTGGGGAAGCATGAGCCACCGTAGCCGCAACCGGGGTAGATGAAGTGGTAGCCGATGCGCGAGTCGGCGCCGATGCCCAGGCGTACCGATTCGATGTCGGCACCCAGGTGTTCGGCCAGCTCGGCGATCTGGTTGATGAAGCTGATCTTGGTCGCCAGCATGCAGTTGGCGGCGTATTTGGTCAGCTCGGCGCTGCGCAAGTCCATGAACATGATGCGTTCGTGATTGCGGTTGAAGGGCGAGTAAAGGTCGCGCATCACGTCACGCACTTCTTCGCGCTCACAGCCTACGACGATACGGTCCGGGCGTCGGCAGTCGGCCACGGCGGAACCTTCTTTCAGGAATTCCGGGTTGGAGACGATATCGAACTGCAGTACGCGCCCGGCATTGAGCAGGCATTTGTCGATGTGGGCACGCAAGGCGTCGCCGGTGCCGACCGGGACGGTGGATTTTTCCACCAGGATCGCCGGCTGTTCACGATGCCGTGCTACCGCTTCGCCCACCGACATCACGTAGCGCAAGTCTGCCGAGCCGTCGTCCCGGGACGGAGTACCGACCGCGATGAACAGCACCTGACCGTGCTGGACGGCAAATTTTTCGTCGCAGGTGAACTGCAACCGTTTGGCGTCAAGACCTTCGCGTACGAGGCTGGCGAGCCCGGGTTCGAAAATACTCACGTGGCCCTGCTTGAGCAGTTCGACCTTCTTCTCGTCAACGTCCATGCAGACCACGTCGTGGCCGACTTCCGCCAATACCGCTGCCTGCACCAGGCCAACATAACCGCTACCAAACACACTGATTTTCATGGGGCACTCCTTGATTCGGGCGCACGAGCAGGTCGAGAATTAATGGTAATGACGCCGAGGATGACCAATGCCACGCCAAGGCTTTTTGTCAGGCTGAATGCTTCGTTGAACAGTGGCAGGCTGGCGGCCATCAAGTACACCAGCGCATAGCTGATGCTCAGCAGCGAGTAGGCACGGCCCAGGGGCAGGTCCCGCAGGGCGGCGAGCCAGCAGAACATCGACAAGGCATAGGCGAAGATGGCCACGAGCACCAAGGCAACGGCGCTCAGGTCGATGTGAGCGCTGAGCCATTGTTCGGGTTGAGGTAGGTGACTCATGCTCCAACGCATGCCCAATTGGGCGGCGCTGACCAGCAACACACTGCCCAGCGCGAAGGTGATTCCGCGAGTCGGGTTCATGCGTGTTGCCCCAGCAATGCCACACCGCCGATGACCAGTGCCACACCCAGCCAGTGGCGGCGGTCGATGGTTTCGTGGAACACGAAACGCGCAACCAGGGTGATCAGCACGAAGTTCAGGCTCAGCATCGGATAGGCAATCCCGACTTCCAGGCGTTGCAGTACCAGCAACCACACCAGCAGGCCCAGCCCCAATGAGGCCAGGGCCAGCCAAAGCCAGGGCGAACGCAGTTTGTCCGCCCAGCCGGATGACTGGCCACGCCAGCTTTCCACGGCATATTTCTGGGCGATCTGGCCCAGGCAGGTCAGCAGGCAGGCGACCAGTAGCAATAGCAGGCTCATAGTGTCGCCTGTGGAATGATCAAAATCACCAGGTTGCCTTGTTCGTAGCGCTTGCCCTCTTTGGGCAATTGTTCAAGTTCGCGCAGCTCCTCTTCGCCCTTGACCCGCATGACCACACCCACCGAGCCTTGCTGGCGGGCATCGTGCATCCACTGTTGGACCTGATCGGGGTCGACGCGCTGCTTAAGCGAGTCAGGATAGGCAAGGCCATATTTCAATTCGCCTATCGTGTTGAAAAAAGCCACTTCCGGCCGTTTCACCCGCCAGGACAACGCCGACGCGGCACCCAGGTCGTTGCTCAATAACTTGGCGCTCTGGCCGAGTTCCTGGGCGTGATCGAGGATGAACTGGTCAGGTGTTTTATTGGCGACGACGGAATTGGGCAGGCCGGCCGGCAGCACGCCGACGAACAACAGGCTGCCGAAAGCCGGGGCGGCCCAGCATTGCAGCGGGCGGAAGGCTTGCAGCAGGTTGGCCATGATCCAGCCGATCAAGCCGATGAACACCAACACCAGGTTGTGCAGTTCATGATCATAGATCGGCTTTTTCAGTTGCAGATAAACCAGGGCCAGCAGGACGGTCACACCCAGCACCAGGTTCAACAGGCCGTTGATGCCCAGGACGCGACCTTGTTCCAGCTTCAATCGGTCAGCCAGTGCATGGCCGAGCAACAATGCCAGAGGTAACAGGCACGGCAGGATGTAGGCCGGCAGCTTGCCTTTGCTCAGGCTGAAGAAGAACAGCGGCATACATAACCAGAGCAGCAGGAAGGCGATGTTGGACTGGCGTCGGGTCTGCCAGGCCTGTTTCAACGCAGGTGGCAACAATGCGACCCACGGGATGCTGAAGGCCACCAGCAACGGCAGGTAGTACCACCATGGCGCGTCATGCTGGGCATCGTCCCCGGCAAAACGGCGGATATGTTCGTGCCAGAAGAAGAACCGCCAGTAGTCCGGCTCCTGGGCGTGCACTGCCAGCGCCCATGGCAGGCTGACGACGATGGCGACCACGACCGCTACCGGGCCGTAGACCAGCAGTTCACGCCAGCGTTTTTGCCAGATGACCCAAGGCAGGGCGACCAGCACCGGCAGCAGCCAGGCCAGGAAGCCCTTGGTCATGAAGCCCATGCCGCACGCCAGGCCCAGTACCGCCCACGCGAACAGGCGTTGAACGCGGCCGACGCTGTCCAGTGCAAACCACAACGCGGCCAGGCTCAAGTTGACCCAGAAGGTGAACTGCGGATCGAGGTTGGCATAACCGGCCGAAGCGGCAATGACCGAGAAGCTCATGTAGAGCAATGCGCAGGCGAAGCTCTTGCGCGGATCGTTCCACATGCGGCGGGCGACGAGGTAGCACAGCAACACGCTCAGGATAGTGCTCAGCGCAGAAGCGAAGCGCACCCCGAACAGGTTCTGGCCGAACAGCGCCTGACCGATGGCAATCATCCAGTAGCCGGCCGCCGGTTTTTCGAAATAACGTACATCCATGAAATGCGGCGACACCCAGTTGCCGCTCAGGAGCATGCCCTGGCTGATCTGGGCGTAGCGGGTTTCGTCAGGAATCCATAAGCCATGACTGCCCAGCGGCAGCAGGTACGCCAGCGCCATTAGCGCCAGCAACAACGGCAAAGCCCAGCGTTTGCTCATGCGCCTTGCACTCCCAGCCAGCCGTCGCGACCTTCGAGTGCTCCGCGAACCACGCGGCCGACCGGCAGGCTGTCAGGGGTCTCGGGCAACAAATCGCCCAAGGGTTGAAAACGGATGTCGCGCTGACGTGCATCGCTCAGCAGTTGACGGAAATCGTTGGCCATCAGAATCCCTTCTACCTCGGCATGGATTGTGTAGACATTGAGTTTTTCCGGAGTGAACCGGTCCAGGATGAACCTGTTGAAATCCTTGGCGGCGACGGTCGGCCCGACCACTTCGTCGAAGGTCGGCAGGTCCACCGGGATCTGCGGCGTTCCCAATTGCCCGTTGGCCAGTCGCGGCTGGAACAGACTCTGGCCACGGCAGTCGCTGTTGTAGCGAAAACCAAAACCCTGCTTGGCTTCGATCACGCGCTCGTCCGCTCGCCAGCCGGCGACCGCCGAGCAGTCGACTTTCTCGCCGAGAATGTCGCTGAGCGTGTCTACACCCTTGCGGATCTGTTCGATCAGTTGCGCGTCGCTCCAGGTCCCGGCGTTGGCTTGCCAGCCATGGTGATCCCAGGTGTGCAGTCCAACTTCATGCCCGGCGTCCCGGGCCTGGCGCATCAAGTGCCCCAGGTCACGGCCGATCGGTTTTCCAGGCCATGCGGTGCCGGCCAGCAGAATGTCCCAGCCATACAGGCCGGCTGCGTTGGAACGGAGCATTTTCCAGAGAAACTGTGGACGGATGAGGCGCCACAAGTGGCGCCCCATGTTGTCCGGCCCGACACTGAAGAAGAACGTCGCCTTGACCTGGGCTTCATCAAGGATTTCCAGCAAACGCGGCACCCCTTCACGGGTGCCCCGGTAGGTGTCGACATCAATCCGCAGTCCCGCCTGCATTAGCGCTTGTCCGCGATTTCGAGCATGGCTTCACGCAGGAAGAAGTCCAGGGTGTTGCCGATGGTTTCGCTCATCTCCACGGTTGGCGTCCAGTCCAGCAGGCGCTTGGCGTTGGCGATGCTTGGCTTGCGGTGCGACACGTCCTGGTAGCCGGTGCCGTAGAACGCCTTGCTTTCGATGTCGCGGAAACCGGCGAACGGAGGGAAGTTGGCGCGCAACGGGTGCGCTTCGAACTGACGCAGCAGCTCTTCGCCCAACTGACGGATGCTGGCCTCGTTTTCCGGGTTGCCGATGTTGATGATCTGGCCATTGCAGACATCGTTGTCGTTGTCGATGATCCGTGCCAGCGCTTCCACACCGTCGGCGATGTCGGTGAAGCAGCGTTTTTGCTCGCCACCGTCGAACAGGCGAATCGGCGTACCTTCCACCAGGTTCAGGATCAACTGGGTAATCGCCCGGGAGCTGCCGATACGGGCCGAATCCAGACGATCCAGGCGCGGACCCATCCAGTTGAACGGACGGAACAGGGTGAAGTTCAGGCCTTTCTGGCCATAAGCCCAGATCACGCGGTCCAGCAGTTGCTTGGAGACCGAGTAGATCCAGCGCTGCTTGTTGATCGGGCCGACCACCAGGTTGGAGTTGTCTTCGTCGAAGTTGTTGTCCTGGCACATGCCATAGACTTCCGAAGTCGACGGGAAGATCACGCGCTTGTTGTACTTGACGCAGTAGCGAACCAGTTTCAGGTTCTCTTCGAAGTCCAGTTCGAATACACGCAGCGGGTTACGGGTGTATTCGATTGGCGTGGCGATGGCCACCAGCGGCAGGACCACGTCGCACTTCTTGATGTGGTACTCGATCCACTCGGAGTGGATGCTGATATCGCCTTCGACGAAGTGGAAGTTCGGGTGGCTGCGCAGGCGCTCGATGGCGTCCGAACCGATATCCAGGCCGTAGACTTCGTAACGGTCGTCGCGCAGCAGGCGCTCGGACAAGTGATTGCCGATGAAGCCGTTGACGCCAAGGATCAGCACGCGGGTGCGACGTGGGGCACGACCGGATTCGGCACCGCGCAACACGGAACCGTCCACCAGGCCCAGTTCATTGGCCAGTTGCGGACCGCTCAGGTACAGACCGTTGTCGTTGCGCTGGCCGGCGTTGATGATCAGCGAGTCTTCACCGCAGGCGATGCGCAGCGGGTCGACGCTGATGACGCGGCCCGGCGCCAGGCCGTCGTTGCCCTTGGCGACTTCGGCGCTCCAGACGATCAACTTGTGCTCGCCCACCGCGCAGAAGGCGCCCGGGTACGGCTGGGTCACGGCGCGGACCAGGTTGAACAGCTCTTCGGCCGGCTTGGCCCAGACCAGTTTGCCGTCAGCCGGGGTACGACGACCGAACACGGTGGCTTTGGATTCGTCTTGCGGGGTTTCACTGGCCTTGCCTTGCAGCAGCGCCGGCAGGGTGTCGCGCAGCAGGTCAGCGGCCGCCAGGCGCAGTTTTCCGTGCAGGCTCAGCGCGGTGTCGCTGCGCTCGATCGCGACTTTTTGCTGGGCGACGATGGCACCCGCATCGGCGCGCTTGACCATGCGGTGCAGGGTCACGCCAGTTTCGGTTTCGCCGTTGACCAGCACCCAGTTGGCCGGTGCGCGACCACGGTAGCGTGGCAACAGCGAACCGTGCAGGTTGAACGCGCCTTTGCGCGCCGTGGCCAGCAGCGGTTCGCTCAGCAGGTTTCGGTAGTAGAAGGAGAAGATGTAGTCGGGATCGAGCTTGGCGATGCGTTCGATCCACAACGGATGGTTGGCATCTTCCGGTGCATGCACGGCAATGCCGTGGCGGGCGCACAGTTGCGCGACGGAACCGTAGAACGCGTTCTCCTTCGGATCGTCGGCGTGGGTGAACACCGCAGCGATCTCAAAACCGGAGGAGAGCAGGGATTCGATGCCGGCACAGCCAATATCGTGATAGGCGAAGACAACAGCTTTTGCACTCATGAAGGAACCTGATCTGAAGACGTGGAAGTAAGGCCGTCGACGGTGACAACGGAAGCGGAGGAAACAGTGGAGGCGGGCTGGCTGCGCAGCACCTTTTCAATGAAGAAGCGCGGACGCGCACGCACGTCGCTGTACATGCGGCCCAGGTATTCACCCAACAGGCCCATGCCGATGAATTGACCACCGGTGAAGACGAACAGCACGGCGAACAGTACGAACGTACCGCCACCGGCCCAGCCGGCGCCGAACACCAGGCGCAACAGGATCAGCGCGATGGCGAACAGCACGCCCAGGGCCGCCATGCCGACGCCGACGATGCTCAGCAGTCGCAGTGGCGTGGTGGTCATGCAGGTGACCAGGTCGAACATCAGGTTGATCAGGCGCATCGGGCTGTACTTGGAGTCGCCGTGTTCACGCTCGGCGTGGGTCACGAGGATTTCCGTGGTATGGCGGGCAAAGCTGTTGGCCAGGATCGGAATGAAGGTGCTGCGTTCACGGCAGGCGAGCATGGCGTCGACGATGGTGCGTCGGTAGGCGCGCAGCATGCAGCCGTAGTCACTCATGGCCACTCCGGTGGAGCGTTGCACGGCGAGGTTGATCAGCTTCGAAGGCCAGCGCCGCAGGGCCGAATCCTGGCGGTTGTTGCGCACCGTCGCGACGACGTCATAGCCAAGTTCGGCCTGCTCGATCAGTCGCGGGATTTCTTCGGGCGGGTTTTGCAGGTCGGCATCGAGGGTAATGACGACATCGCCCTTGCACTGTTCGAAACCGGCCATGATCGCTGCGTGCTGGCCGTAGTTGCGGTTGAGGATCACCGCCACCACAGGGCTGCCTTCGCGGGAGGCGGCGTCTTCCAGGATCTGCGCAGAATCATCGCGGCTGCCGTCGTCGACCAGAACGATCTCGTAGGGATGGGCCAGTTGTTGACACGCTGCTTCGGTGCGACGAAGCAACTCTGGCAGGCTTTCCTGTTCGTTGTAGACCGGAATGACGATCGAAACGAAGTTGATTGGGTAAGGTCTCAAAGGCTTCTGTCCATGCAGTTTTCAATGGCACCGACGACGCGCTCGACATCGTCGGTGGTCATGTCGGGGAACAACGGGATCGAACACAGCCGCGCCGAATTCCATTCGGTGTTGGGCAGGTACAGGTTGGGGTAACGCTGGCGGTAGTAGGTGTGCAGGTGTGTGGCGATGAAGTGAATGCCGCTGCCGACATTCTGTTCCTGGAGAGCTTTCATGAACGTTTCGCGATCCAGCCCGCACCGCTCGGCGTCGATACGCAGGATGAACAGGTGCCAGGCGTGTTTTTGCGAGTAGGTGGGGATTGCCAGTGGTTGCACCGGCAAGCCTTCAAGGCGCTGCAAGTAGGTCTGGGCGAGTTGCGTGCGCTTGGCGTTGATCTCGTCCAGGCGCTCCAGTTGCACCAGGGCGATGGCCGCGTTGATGTCGGCCAGGTTGTACTTGAAGCCGGGCTCGACCACCTGGGCCTGGGGCTTGCGGCCATGGGTCAGGCGGTCATAGGCATCAACCCCCAGCCCGTGAAACTTGAGCATGCGTACCCGCGAGGCCAGGGCTTCATCGTCGCTGACGAACATGGCGCCTTCGGCGCAGGTCATGTTCTTGATCGCGTGGAACGAGAAGATCGCCGTGCCTTTGGCGCCGACGTGACGACCTTTGTAAAGAGTACCTGCGGCGTGGGCGGCGTCTTCGATCACGGCGATGCCGTGTTTGTCGGCCAGGGCATAAAGCGGATCGAGATCGAATGCCGCACCGGCGTAATGCACCGGGATGATGGCTTTGGTGCGCGGCGTGATCGCAGCTTCTATCGTGGCCACGTCGGTCATCAGCGTGTCGCGGTCGACATCGACGAACACCGGCGTGGCGCCCAGCAGGGTGATCATGTTGGCGGTGGACACCCAGGTCTGCGACGGCGTAATCACTTCATCGCCGGGACCGATGCCCAGTGCCAGCAGGGTGATATGCATGCCACCGGTTGCCGAGGAAAGTGCGACGGCATGTCGGCAACCGACGTAGTTGGCAAAGTGCTCTTCCAGTGCCTGGTTCTTCGGCCCGGTAGTGATCCACCCGGAGCGTAATACTTGCTCTACGGCAGCGATTTCTTCGTCGCCGATACTGGGACGGGAAAAAGGGAGAAACGCCTGACTCATGGGCACCTCGGGGGCTGAAAACGTAAATAGCCTTTGAGGCTAAAAGGGATCCAAAAATCAGCATAGACGCTAAATCAGAATTTGCATCAAATCAACTAGTTACCGGATGTCGGCGAAAAACCGCATGGGTTGACTTTTTTCGCCATGGCCGGCAGGTTGGACGTCCATCTGGGTTGCGCCGACTTTATAGAAGGTTATGCCCGATTTTGTGAAAGGAACATGAAAAAACGGTTGGGGAAACGTTTATCTGAAAGCTATTAAGCCGCTGTTCAGACTTCCCGCGTTTATGGCGTTTTTTAGGAAAAGTCCTACAGCAATAATGTCTTTTACATCATCGCATTTTCACTTCTTAGTTGTTTTCACTGAACTGTTTACATTCAAGGCTGTTTCGTTTGATTGACTTACCTGTAACCGATTCACGTAGACCCCTCACCAATCCGTTGACCCTGTATCTGGCGCGACTGGCGCCGTCCAGCCAGCTGACCATGCGTTATGTGCTGCAGGATGCGGCCGATCGCCTGGGCTTCGAAGACCACGATATCGAGGAGATCCCCTGGCACGACCTGCAGCCCGAGGACGTGATCGCGCTGGTGGCCACTTTACGCACGGACGGCTACGCGCCGAACACCTCTTCGCTGTATGTCAACGCGGTGCGCGGGGTAATGAACGAAGCCTGGCGCATGAGCCTGATCTCTCAGGAGCACCTGCTGAAGATGCGCTCGGTGAAAGGCATTGCCGGTACACGGCTGTCCCAGGGGCGCAATCTCAGGCGCACGCTGATCCAGGAGCTGATGGCGGTCTGCGCTGCCGATCCGCGGCCACAAGGCCTGCGCGATGCGGCGATCATCGGGATTCTGTACGGTTCGGGGATGCGCAAGTCCGAATCGGTGAACCTCGAACTGGACCAGGTCGATTTCACCGAGCGCAGCCTGCGGGTGACGGCCAAGGGCAACAAGCAATTGATCAAGTACGCCCCGGCCTGGGCCTTCGCCAAGCTTGAAGCCTGGCTTGAATTGCGCCGTTCGTTGCTCAAGGAAGGGGAGTCGGACGACCCGTTCCTGTTCAACCGCATCCGCCGTGGCAGCCACATCACCCGTGAGCGCATCACCAAACATGCGATTTACTACATCGCCCGGCAGCGGGGCGCGCAGGTCGGGGTGAAAATCATGCCCCACGACTTCCGGCGTTCATTCATTACCCGGGTGATCGAGGAGCATGACTTGTCGATTGCGCAGAAACTGGCACACCACAGCAATATCCAGACCACGGCCAACTACGATGTGCGCGACGACAACGAGCGACGTCGGGCAGTGGATCGATTCGATCTGTGAACGATTACATCTCGCTCAGCACATGGGCGTGGCCAATGGTCGAGACCTGAACCGCGCTGCCGGCGGGTGGTGCATACATGCCTGAACTGCGCACCAGCAGTGAACGGCCCGGTTGCTCGCGGCTGGTCAATGACTGCAGTTCAACCGTCAGTGTGCAGGTGTTGCCGCTGAAGTCCCGATCGGTGACCACGGCCCGGCAACCACCGGCATCCGGGTCGCTGGGGAGGATACTGGCCAATTGCAGCTGTTCGGGGCGCAGCATGATCTGCGCCGAACTGTTGTTGCGGTGGTTGTTGACCGGGATCCGTCCCAGGTCGCAATGGGCCCAACCGGCCTCGATGCGGGCGGGCATCACCACGGCATCCCCCAGGAACAGGGCGGTTTGCTCGTCTTCGGGATAGCGGTAGAGGTCAAGCGGGTGCCCAGACTGGACCAGGCGACCATGCCGCATCACCGCCAACTGGTCGGCGAACGACAGGGCTTCACTCTGGTCATGGGTGACCAGAATGGTGGTGACGCCCGAGTCTTCCAGCAGCCGCGCAACCATCTTGCGCATCGCGGCGCGCAATCCGGTATCGAGCGCCGAGAACGGCTCGTCCAGCAGCATCAGCCGTGGCTGCTGCGCCAGGGCGCGGGCCAGGGCCACACGCTGTTGTTGGCCACCGGACAATTCGTGAGGCCAGCGCACGGCCATCTTCGCGTCCAGTGCCACGCTGTCCATCAATTCGGCGACGCGCTGGTGTTTCTCGGTACCCTTGGTCGACAAGCCGAAGCCGATATTCGCCGCCACGGTCATGTGCGGGAACAGTGCGCCATCCTGCGGTACGTAGCCGATCAGGCGTTGGTGGGCTGGCACTTCGTGGGTGCCGTCGACCAGGGTCTGGCCATTGAGCGAGAGACGCCCGGAATCGGGGAACTCGAAGCCGGCAATCATCCGCAACAAGGTGGTTTTACCCGAGCCGGAAGGGCCGACGATGACCGTACGGCTGCCGCTGGGAACCGACAGGCTGACGTTGTCCAGGGCGCAATGAGGGCCATAGGACTTGTAGAGGGCATTCAGTTCGAGAGTGTTCATCGGCCAGCCGTTTTTTTCGATTGGTGATAAAGAAGTCCGGTCAACGGCAGCGACAGCATGACCATCAACAAGGCATAGGGTGCGGCGGCCGCGTAATCGATTTCGCTGGTCATGGCCCAGAATCCGGTCGCCAGGGTGCGCGTGCCGTTCGGGGCCAGCAGCAGGGTGGCGGTCAGTTCGTTGGTGATCGCCAGGAACACCAGCGCCGCGCCGGCGGCAGCCCCCGGCGCGGCCAGGCGCAGGGTGATCAGCCACAGGGCCCGGGCCGGCGAGCGGCCCAGGCTGCGGGCGATGTTCTCCAGTTCCACCGGGGCCTGGGCAATGCCTGCGCGCAGGCTCACCAGGGCGCGGGGCAAGAACATCAACAGGTAGGCCAGCAGCACGGTAAAGGTGGTCTGGTAAATCGGCCGGGCGAAATGGATGGTGACGGTCACCAGCGCCAGCGCCACGATAATTCCGGGCAGGGAGCTGGTGATGTAGTTGCAGCTTTCCAGCACTCGTTGCAGACGGCCGGGGTAGCGGATCGACAGCCAGGCAATCGGGATTGCCGCGCAGGTGGTCAGCGCCGCGCCGGCGATACCGAGCAACAGGGTTTGCTCCAGGGCGGGCAACAACTCGGCCATGTCCCAGACTTCCACGCCGCCGGCGATCAGCCATTTGCCCAGGGTGATCAAGGGCACACCCAGGGCCAGGGCGCAGGTCAGGATTTGCAGCGTCAGTGAGAGCAGGGTGGGTGCCAGTTTCAGTCGCACGACCCGTTGCTCCCGGGAACTCCCCGAACCGACGCGAGCGTAACGTGCCGAACCCCGGGCGGCGGATTCAGCCGTCAACATCGCCAGGCAACACAGCGCCAGGACACTGGCCAGCATGTGCGCCGCTGCACCGTTGAAGGTCGATTTGAATTGATCGAAGATCGCGGTGGTAAAGGTGTCGAAGCGGATCATGGCGTACAGGCCATACTCGGCCAGCAGGTGCAGGCCGACCAGCAAGGCGCCGCCGCAGATCGCCAGGCGCAATTGTGGCAGCACCACGCGGAAAAATACCTGCCAGGGTTTGAGCCCCATGGATTCGGCGACGTCTTCGATGGCCGGGTCGAGTCGGCGCAAGGTGGCCGCCACCGGCAAATACAGGAACGGGAAGTAGGCAATGACCGAGACCAGGACACCGGCAAACAAACCGTGAATCGGTGGCACAAGGCTGACCCAGGCGTAGCTGTGAACGAAGGCGGGCACCGCCAGCGGTGCGGTGGCCAGCAGCGACCACCAGCGCCGTCCCGGCAAATTCGTGCGTTCCGTGAGCCAGGCCAGTGTCACCCCCAGCGCCACGCACAAGGGAATCGTCAGCAGCACCAGCAACACGGTGTTGACCAGTAGCTCACCGACCCGGGGGCGGAACACCAGGGTCACGACGGTTGACCAGCCTGTCTGCAGGGACACGCCAATAACGTAGGCGATCGGTAGCAGTGCCAGTAATGAAACCAGCACCGACAAACCGATCACCCATACACCGCCACGTCCTGCAAAAATTCCGCGGGATCGTCGACGCAAATGTGCGGGTGTCGCCTCGGCGACACCCGCTGGCAGGGTTTCAGGCATCAATTAGAGCAGTCCGGCCTGTGTCATCAGCTCCACGGCTTTTTTACTGTCGAGTTTCGAAGCATCGACAGTTGGCGCATCGAGTTGCTGCAGAGGCACCAGTTTAGGGTTGGATTCAGCGCCTTTGCCCACGGCGTACTCAAACGACTTGCCGTTCTTCAGCACAGCCTGGCCATCCTTGCCGGTAATGTATTTGAGGAATGCCTGAGCTTGTTCTTTGTGTTTGCTGGAGGCGAGGACGCCGCCGCCGGAGATGCTAACAAAAGCGCCAGGGTCTTTGTGCTTGAAGTAGTACAGGGCGGTGTTTTTGCTGTTTTCGCCGGTCTTGGACTGATCGACCAGGCTGTAATAGTGGTAGATCACACCGCTGTCGATCTGCCCGGCATTCACGGCCTTGAGTACCGAGCTGTTGCCACGGTAGTTGGTGTAGTTGGTTTTCATCCCCTTGAGCCATTCCAGCGTGGCGGCTTCACCCTTTTTCTCCAGGATGGCAGCGACGATGGCCTGGAAGTCAGCACCGCCTGGCGACGCGGCCCAGCGGCCTTTCCAGCTTGGATCGGCCAGGTCCATGATCGATTTCGGCAGGTTTGCTTCCGTCAGTTTGCTCGGGTTGTAGACGAACACCGTGGAGCGCGCGGCGATTCCGATCCATTTGCCGTGGGCCGGGCGGTAGGCGGAGTCAACCTGCTCCAGCGTGTTTTTGTCGACCGGCGCAAACAGCCCGGCGTTGTCGACCAGCACCATGGCCGGGGAGTTTTCGGTCAGGAATACGTCCGCCGGAGAAGCTGCACCTTCCTGCACGATCTGGTTGCCCATCTCGGTGTCGTCGCCGTTGCGCAAGGTGACGGGAATACCGGTCTCCTGGGTAAAACCCTCGACCCAGGCCTTGGTCAGGCCTTCGTGTTGCGCGTTGTACACCACAATGCCGACGGAGTCAGCGGCATAGACCTGGCCGGCGCTCAGCAAAGCGGTGGCCAGCAGGGCTTTTTTCAAGAACGAAGGGATTTTCGGAATCATTCTGCGGGCTGCTCCTGGTGCATTTTTTGAGAGTCATGCGCATTGAAACGCCAGTTAACCAATGCGAATCGTTTGCATGTTTTGGATTGCAGGGAATGTAGAGATCCAAATGAGAAAATAACGTCAAAAAAACCGCTAATACATGTAATTGTCATTCAGATTAGCAGCACTGCGCCGACTATGGTTCTACTCGTCGATCAAACGATGTCGTCGATCAGGATATGGCGCTGTCCCCGGCTGCATGTTTCGATCCTGGCGTCGACCTTGTAGACCTCTCGCAGCATCTGCCCGGTGATGACTTCTTCGCAGGGGCCACTGCCTTTTGTCGTGCCCTCGGCGATGACCAATACCTGATCGGCAAAGCGTAGCGCCTGATTCAGGTCATGGATGGCGATGAACACGATCACCTCGCGCTTTCGCGCCAGTTCACGCATGAAGTTCAGTACCTGCACCTGGCGGTGCATGTCCAGGGCGCTGGTGGGTTCGTCCATCAGCAACACTTCTGGTTCGCGCACCAGGGTTTGCGCAATCGAGACCAGTTGCTGCTGGCCTCCACTGAGTTCGCCAAGGTTGCGAAAGGAGAGTTCGGTGATCGCCAGGGCGCCGAGGATCTGGTCCACCCGTTTCAATTCGTCGTCCGAAACGGTCCAGCCGGGCGTCAGTTGCTTGCGCGCCAGCAGTACCGATTCATAGACAGTCAGGCGCGCACTGGCATTCAGGCCCTGGGGCATGTAGCTGATGCCTTGCCGGCCTTTTTTCGAGTCTTGCAGGTTGACCCGGCCGGGACCGTCGATCAGCCCGGCCATGCGTTTGAACAGCGTGGACTTGCCGGCGGCATTCGGTCCGACCACGGCGACCACCTGGCCGCCGATAAAGGTCGATGTGGTAACGCCCGAAATGATCTCGCGCTGGCCGTAGCGGGCGCCGAGGTTCTCAAGTTGAATCTTCACCATGAGTTTTTCTTCCCGCCCAGAATCAGAGAAATGAAGAACGGCACGCCGATCAGCGACGTGACCACCCCGATCGGAAATATCGCACCCGGTATCAGGGTTTTACTGACCACTGAACTGGCGGACAGGATCAGCGCCCCGGTCAACAGCGATGCGGGCAGGAAGAAGCGCTGGTCTTCACCAATCAGCATCCGTGCGATGTGCGGGCCGACCAGCCCGATAAAACCGATGGTGCCGACAAATGCCACCGGAAACGACGCCAGCAGGCTGACCATGATCAGCGTCTGAAAGCGCAGGCTACGCACGTTGATGCCGAAACTCGCGGCCTTGTCATCGCCCAGGCGCAGCGCGGTGAGTGCCCAGGCTCGTCGGGCGAAGATCGGCAGGGTGATCAGGATCACCAGGCAAATGACGCCAAGTTTGGGCCAGGTGGCTTTGGTCAGGCTGCCCATGGTCCAGAACACCACCGCTGCAACGGCTTGCTCGGTGGCAAAGAACTGCACCAGCGCCAGCAGTGCGTTGAAGGTAAATACCAGCGCAATCCCCAGCAACACGATGGTTTCGGCCGTAACGCCGCGGCGCATGCTCAGGAAGTGGATCAGCAGCGCCGACAGCATCGCCATGATGAACGCATTGACCGGCACCATGTATTGCGCCGCCAGGGGAAACAGCGCCACGCCGAAGGCCAGGCCCATGGCCGCGCCGAAACTGGCCGCGGCAGAGATGCCCAGGGTAAAAGGGCTGGCGAGGGGATTGTTGAGGATGGTCTGCATTTGCGCGCCAGCCAGGGACAATGCGGCGCCGACGGCCACGGCCATCAACGCCACCGGCAGGCGGATATCCCACATCACCACCCGCACTTGTGCCGGAGCGCTATCCGGCGAAAACAGTGCGCCCAGCACTTCACCCAGGCTGTAGCTCGCCGGTCCCAGCGCCAGGTCCAGCAGTACGCTGAACAGCAGCAAGGTGGACAGCGCCACGAGAATCAAGCGTTTGCGCAGCACCAGGTGCCGATAGACGTCGCGCTGTACCACAGGGGCTTCGCCGAGAGAGCTCATGGCGTGACCTCCGGGTTCTTCAGGCTGACGAAATAGCCCGGTTCGTAGGGCACTGGCAGAAAGCGCTCATGCAGCTCGCGAAACGAGGCGTCGGGGTCGAGGTCGGCAAACAGTTGCGGATGAAACCATTTGGCCAGTTGCTGAATGGCCACGAACTGGTAAGGGCTGTTGTAGAACTGATGCCAGATGGCGTGAAACGCCTGATCGTTTTGCGCTTTGATTCCGGCATAAGCAGGGCGTCCGGTGTACCACGCCAGTTTGCTGCGCGCCTGGTTCAGGTCGGCGCCTGGCCCGACACCGACCCAGTGTCCGCCCGGTGCGAAGGCTTGCCAGTTGGCGCTGGTGACCACCACCTGATCCGGGTTGGCGACTACCACCTGTTCGGCGTTCAACTGGCCGAAGGTCGTGGGAATGATGCCTTTGGCGATGTTGTTGCCGCCGGCCATTTCGACAAAGCGTCCGAAGTTTTCGTCGCCGAAACTCAGGCAGCAATCGTCGGTGTAACCGCCGATGCGTTCGATGAAGACGTTTGGCCGCACGGGTTGGCGGGTCTCGATGAGCGAGGTGACCCGGCGAATCTGTTGGTTGCGAAAATCGATGAACGCCTCGGCGCGATCCTCCTTGCCAAACAGTTGGCCGAACAGGCGCATGGTCGGCTCGGTGTTTTGCATCGGGTTATTGCGAAAGTCGACATAGACCACCGGAATGCCCAGCGCATCGAGCTTTTCGATGTAACGGGCGTCTTCGGTGGCGTGCTGGGCTTCGATGTTGAGGATGATCACATCGGGTTGCTGGGAGATGGCCTGCTCGATGTCGAACGTGCCGTCTTCAAAACCGCCGAAGGTCGGGATTTTCGCAATGTCCGGGTATTTGCGCAGGTAAGCGCCGTAGGTATCCGGATCGGACTGGATCAGATCCTTGCGCCAGCCGACGATGCGCTGGATCGGGTTTTGGGTATCCAGCGCAGCCACCAGATACAACTGCCGGCCTTCGCCGAGTATCACCCGCCTGACCGGCACGTGAACCTTGACCTTGCGTCCCAGCAGGTCGGTCACGGTTACGATTGCCGGGTCTTGGGCGGCCGCTTCGGCAGGTCGCGGCGCCAGTGCAAGCGCCGCCATGCCCAGAAGCCCGACAAGCAAAAACGCAGCGAGGCTGCGTCGAGGTACAGATGCCATGGTTGAAACCTTTGCCAAAGGCCGGCCCGGACGGCGGCTCAGGTCGCTGTCCGGGGCCGGGCGTTTCAGAAGTCGACGGTGGCCGACATGAGCAGGGTGCGCGGCGCGCCCTGGGAGAACGCGCCGTAAGAGGCAACGCCGGACCAGTATTCACGGTCGAACACGTTCTGCACCGTCGCCCGGAACGTCGTCGGATGCTCGGCGATACGCGTGGTGTAACGGGCGCCGGCATCGAAGCGGGTCCAGGCATCGAGTTCCTGGGTATTGGCCTGGTTGACGTACTGGCTGTCGGTGTAGATCGCACCACTGGTCAGGGTCAGGCCCTCGACCCACGGGGTATCCCATTCAGCCCAGAGGTTGGCCTGGACGTCGGGTACGCCCACTGGCTTGTTGCCACGGTTGGCGGGGGTGCCGGACTTGGTCAGTTCGGCGTCAAGCAGCGTGATGCCACCGAGCAGGCGAGTGCCCTGGGCGATTTCGCCGAACACATTCCACTCCACGCCGCGGTTACGCTGTTCGCCTTGCACCGAGAACACGCCGTCGGCCAGTTCCCCACTCGGTTTCTTGATCTGGAACAGGCTGAGGGTCGAGGTGAAGGTGCCGTAGTCGATCTTGACCCCGACTTCCTGCTGCCGGGAGATATAAGGCGCGAAGATCTCGCCCGAGTTCGAGGCGGTGGCCGGTGCGATGTCGCCTTTGCTCAGACCCTCGATGTAGTTGTAGTAGAACGAAACATGGTCCCAGGGTTTGACCACCACCCCGAACATTGGCGTGGTTTCGCTTTCGTCGTAGGACGTGGTGACGAAACCGGCCGGGTTGTAGTTGTCGGACTCGATGCGCTGGTTACGCAGGCCCAGGGTGACTTGCACGCGCTCGTCCAGCACCGACAGGGTATCGGCCAGCGCCACGCCGGACAGCTCGGTCTCTGACACTTTCGGTGTGTCAGGCGTTGCGATGCCCGGTTTCGGGCGATCGATCGGGTGGTAGATGTTGGACAGCACAGGTGGCCCGGAAATGATCCCGCGGGACAGTTCGTCACGGTAACGGGTGGCCTGCAGGGTGGTGCTGTGGCTGATGGGGCCGGTGTCGAAGCGCAACCGGGCGCCGGCGTCGACGGTATAGCGTTCGACATCGAACTTGTAGTAACCGGGAATCGAGGACGTGTCGCCGGCGCTGTTGAGGATGGTCGGGGTCTGGTCGGACATCCGTGACACGTCGGACTTGCCGCCACCGGCATGGGCGAACACGGTCAATGCGTCGTTGAGGTCGTACTCGCCGCTGAGCAGTGCCGACTTGTCGCGGGTTTCGGACCAGCCCCATTCCTGTGTGACGTTGGTGCGGCCGTTGGCGGCGGAGGGAATGTCGACGCCCTTGGCAATCAGGAAGGGGCGCGAAGGGGCGTCGAACTCCTCTTTCTGGCTGATCAGGTCCAGGGAGGTGCGCAGGCGTTCACCCTGGTAGTCCAGGGAGATGGCACCGATGTCGACGTCCCGGGATTGATCATCGATGGCGGTGTCGCCGGTTGCCGTACTGCCGTTGATGCGCACGCCGAACTCGCGGCCCTCGCCAAATCGGCGGCTGACGTCGATATGCCCGCCCACCTGGGAATTCATCGCGTAGTTGGCGGTAAAACGAGTCAGGTCCTCGTCCAGCGAGCGTTTGGGCACCACGTTGATCACGCCGCCGATACCGCTGTTGGGCGACATGCCGTAGAGCAGCGCGCCAGGGCCCTTGATCACCTCGATGCGTTCGGCATATTCGGTGAACACCCGGTAGTTGGGGGCGACTCCGTAGATACCGTCGAAGGCCAGTTCGCCGAGGTTGCCTTCACCCACCGGGAAGCCACGGATGAAGAACGAGTCCACCACGCCACCGGTCTGGCCGGTCGAGCGCACCGAAGAGTCGCGTTCCAGTACGTCGGCGACGGTGACCGCTTGTTGATCCCTTATCAGGGTCGAGGTGTAGTTGCTGACGCTGAAGGGCGCGTCCATCACATCGGTGTTACCCAGCATGCCGAGCCGGCCGCCACGGGCGACCTGTCCACCCGGGTACACCCCCGGCAAGCCGTCGCTGCGCCCATCGGTACCGTTGACCGTGGTGGCGCCAAGCGTCAGGGCACCCGCGCTGTCGGCCGGGCGACGCACCAGGGTGTAGCTGCCATCGTCGCGCGCAACGATTTGCAGATCGCTGCCGGCCAGCAGCTTGCTGATCGCTTCCTCGGTCGAATAGGTGCCGGACAGGCCGGGGCTGGTCAGGCCATCGGTCAGCGATGGCTGGAACGACAACGCAATGCCGGCCTCCACGGCAAATTTCGACAGGGTCGTACCGAGCGGGCCAGGGGCAATGTTGTAGGTTCGGCTGGCGCTGGCATCCAGTTGCGCGGGTTCGGCGGCGAGGGCGTACGGGCTGGCGACAGCGGTCAGGGCAAGGCTTAGCAGTGCGCTGCGGATCGCCAGTTTGAGTGAGCGATCCGAGCGCAGAGGGCGTGCAACGAACATGGAGTGATGACCCTTTCGACGAGGTTGAGAAGTTCTTCCTTTCCTTGCCAGCCGAGATCAGAAAAAGTATCACCCGCGCAGCAAATATTTTTTTGCATGGGGTCAGGCGGGGTAGAGCGTCACCCAGTAACCGCTCAAATGGCCGCTGGCGATGACCGGGTAGGTCTGCACCAGCATGTTCAGGGTGCGTTGGGTCTCACGGATGGGAAAGGCACCGGAGATCCGTAGATCGGCGATCGCCGGGTGGCAGCGCACGATGCCGCTGCGATAGCGCGCCAGTTCGATCACGAAATCCGCCAGTCGCAGGTTGTCGGCCATCAACATGCCTTGGCTCCAGGCGCTGACGGAGCGGTCGACGGGATTCACTTGGCCAAAGCTGCGCGACGAAAAATCGGTACGCTCTCCGGCATTGACGATCAAGGGCGCCGCACGACTGGCGTCGGACAAGCGGACGCTGACCGCGCCCTCAAGGACAGCGAGTTGGGTGCGGGTCGACAGTTCTCGCACAGTGAAACGGGTGCCCAGGGCCTGCATCAGCCCCTGTCGGGTGCTGACCAGAAACGGCCGCGCCTGGGGCAGGTTGTCGGCGGCGGTCTGCACCAGAATTTCCCCTTCGCGCAACCTGATCAAGCGTTGGTTGGCGTCATACAGCACATCGATGGCGCTGTCGGTGTTGAGGGTGATCTGCGACCCGTCGGCCAGGGTCAGTTGGCGTTGCTGGCCGACGGCGGTGCGGTAGTCGGCGGTCCACTGTTGCGCCTCCAGCAGCTTCCAACTGCCCCAGCCGACGGGCAACGCCGCCAGAATCATTGCCAGTTTGCCCAGTGCCATCCGGCGTGCCGGGCTGCTCGGGCGGTCCAGTGCCGACATTGCCAGCGACGGCGGCAGCCCGCCAAGCTTGCTTTGCAGCAACTGCGCGCGCGACCAGGCTCGATGGCGCTCAGGCGTGCTGACCTGCCAGCACTCCCATTCGGCCCGTTCGGTTTCGTCGAGTTCGCCTTCACTCAGGCGGATCAGCCATTCGGCGGCTTCTTCGAGGGCCAGTCGATCGAGCTGGATATCACTGCGCAAAGTCGACATTCATTCCACCAGCAGCAGGCACTGCACGAAGGCTTGCTTCATGTAGCGTTTGACGGTGATCAGTGAAACCCCCAGTTGTCCGGCGATATCGTCGTACTTCAGGCCGCTGATCTGCGATAGCAGGAATGCCCGTTTGACCAGCGGCGGCAAGGCGTCGAGCATCGCGTCGACTTCATGCAGGGTTTCCAGCACGATCAAACGCAATTCGGGGGACGGCGCTTCAGGCGCGGGCAACAACACCAGGGCGTCGAGGTAGGCGCGCTCCAGTGCCTTGCGCTGGTACCAGTTGACGAGAATGCCCTTGGCCACGCAACTCAGGTAGGCCCGGGGTTGATCGATGACCGCTACCCGCGAAGCCAGGATGCGGGTGAAGGTGTCCTGCGTCAGATCCGCCGCATCCATGGCGTTGCCCAGTTTTTTCCGTAATGTGGCGTACAGCCAGCCGTGATGGCCGCTATAGAGCGCTTCGATCACGGCCAGGTGGTTGTTGTGGGGTGCGGTGAGGGCGTCGCTCATGGATGAGTTTTTTTTGTAATTGAGAAGTATTCCCAATGCTAATGGACAGTCTGCCTCCGACGCAAGTGCGATCCTGCCGGGTCAGTCGCCGGTAGCGGTCTCGCCCGACGGCATGGGCGTGCCGCGAGTGCGCAGGGCGACGATGGGAATCAAGGCCAGCAGATAAGCCGCGCAAACGAACAGGTAGGTGTACTGCAAGCCATACACCTGGCTGAGCAGCCCGCCAATCGAGATGCCGGCGATGGACGCCAGTTGCACGGCGCTTTGCGCGACTCCCATCACATAACCTTGTTGACCATTGCCAGCGGCTTTTGAAATCTGCGCCATCAGCACCGGTGTGGTCGCCCCCAACAACACGCCCCAGAAGAAATAGGCACCGACGAACACGAACGGTTGGCGGGTGATGGCGGCAACGGCGCTCAGGCCGGCGCAGCCGATGATGATGTAAGTGAGGCGGTGCAGCGTCTGCTGTCGGCTCCTGTTTTCGAAATACCGTGCCCAGGGGCTAGCCGACAGGATGAAACCCAGCGCCAGCAAGCCGTAGCACAGGCCCACCAGCGAATGACTAACCTGGAAAACCGAGCTGACATACAGCGCGAACGAGGTTTGCGGGAGCATCCGCGCCAGCAACAGGATGCCCATGACACCCAGCAGCGGCAGCAGCAGCGAACGTCGCCAGAGACTGCCTGACCGATTGGACTGCGGGGCTGCATTGGCCACGGGCGCTTTCGCAACAGGCGGCACATTCGGCAGGGTCAGCGCCGCCACCACGGTGCACACCGCGCACAACGCCGAGGCGCTGAGATTGATCCAGAAAAACGTCGCGTAATCGAGAATCAGCCCGCCGACCACCGCGCCGAGCAAGGAGCCGACATTGGTCGAAATCTGCAGAATGGCGAACAACCGAGCCCGCCGCGCCGGCGCTTCGATGCTCACGCCATAGGCCTGGGCCGGGGCAATGTAACCAGCGAACGCGCCCTGCAAAAAACGCAATAGCAGGATCACCCAGATATCGCTGCACAGGGCCAGGCCAAGCTGCGTCAAGGACAAACCGGCCAGTGCGCGGATCATCATCAGCTTGTGTCCATGGCGGTCACCGATGCGTCCCCAGAACGCGCTGGTGAGCATGATGCCCAGCATGGGGCCGATGTACACGGCGATGCTGGCGAAGCTGAACAGCGCTTCGGAGTCGGTCAGCCCACGCAGGTACAGGGGCCAGAACGGGCCGCTCATTTCCATTGCGCCCATGGAGACAAGCTGGATCGTGAACAAGAGATAAATCAGGATCCTGACGCTCGATCCCTGGAACGTACCTGCAAGGGGCATTGACGGCTCTCGGTGGTTGAACACTGTCGACGGATGGCGCGAAGAGTACCGGCCTTGGCGCTGTGCTGAACACCCCGGAAGCGAAGATCGGCTTGATTGCACCGGGCGCAAACGAAAAAACCCGAGAGGCCGGCCGGGCTTCTCGGGTTTTTTTCGTCCCGGCAATCAGGGCTGGATTTGCGGGAAAATCAGGACTTGCAGGTTGCCGCGCTGATAACGCTTGCCGTCGATGGGCAACGCTTCGACTTCCTGAATCTCATCGACGCTGTTGACCCGCATCACCACCCCGACCGAGCCCTTTTTACGCGCCTCGGTCATCCATCGCCCGACGTCTTGCAGGGTCACAATGCGCGAGGCGGCAGCGGGATCCTGGAGGCCGTATTTCATTTCACCGACGACATTGTAGAGCGCCACCTCCGGTCGCCTGGTCAGCCACGACAAGGCCGATGCCGCCCCCAGGTCGTTGCTCAGCAACGAGGTAGTCTGGTTCAAGCTGTCCAGATGCTCGGAGATAAACCGGTCGGGCATCTTGCTGTCGACGATCTGGCTCGGCATGGCGGCGGGAAGCAGTGCCACCAGTAGCCAGATGCCGAGGGCCGGCATCGCCCATAACGTCAATGGCCGCAGGATTTGCAGGGCGTTGGCGATGATCCAGCCCAGCAGCACGATGAGTCCCAGGGACAGGCTGAACATCTCGCTATTGGCGAAAATCTCCTGGCGCAGTTGCAGGTACAGCAAGGCCGCCAGGGCCGCCGTGGCAATGATGACGTTGAGCCACCCGTTCACACGAATCGTCCGCCCCTGTGCTCGCTGCAGCAGGCCGGTCAGTGCATCCCCCATCAACAGTGCCAGTGGCAACAGGCACGGCATGATGTAGGTCGGCAACTTGCCGCTGCTCATGCTGAAAATCGCCAATGGCAGCAACAGCCAGAGCAGGAGAAAGCCGCTGACGGGCTGATGCTTGTGTTTCCAGGCCCGGATGAATGTCGCCGGCAACAACGCCGTCCAGGGCAGGACAGAAACGCCCAGCATCGGCAGGTAAAACCACCACGGACGGGCGTGTTGCGCATTGTCGGCGGCGAAGCGGCGTACGTGCTCGTTCCAGAAGAAGAAATTCCAGAAGTCCGGTTCCTGATAATGAATGGCCAATGCCCAGGGCAAGCAGACTGCCGTGGCAACCACAACAGCCAGTGGCCCGTAACGCAACAGCTCACCCATGCGACGCTGCCAGAGCATATAGGGCAGGGCGATGACCGCCGGCAGCAGCCAGGCCAGAAAGCCCTTGGTCATGAAGCCCATGCCGCAGGCAATGCCCAGGATAGCCCAGGCACCCAACCGGGCACGCGTGGTGCGGCTGTCGATGGCAAACCACAGGGAGACCAGGCTCAGGTTGACCCACAGGGTAAACTGCGGATCGAGGTTGGCGTAGCCGGCCTGGCCGGCAATCAGCCCGAAGCTCATGTACAACAGGGCGCAGGCAAAGCTGGTTCGATGATCGTTCCAGAGCCGGCGGGCAATCAGCCAGGTCAACCACACGCTCAGCCCGCTACTCAGCGCCGAGGCGATACGGACCCCGAACAGATTGTCGCCAAACACGGCCTGGCCGAAGGCAATCATCCAGTAGCCGGCAATGGGTTTTTCGAAGTAACGAAGGCCCATCAAGTGCGGCGAGATCCAGTTCCCGCCCTGCAGCATGTCCTGGCTGATCTGGGCATAACGGGTTTCGTCGGGAATCCACAGGCCGTGGCTCATCAGCGGCAGCAAGTAGAACGCCATGAATGCCAGTACCAGGGCGAACAGCATCCAGCGCTCGTTGCCAGGTGTCGTCGGGACGTGCAGGCGGGATGAATGACCAATAAAATCTGGCAGTGGCTGATTTGACGTCATGTCTCGACCTTGGCGCTGAAAAGGCTGATTGAAAAGTGATGTGCAACTTGCATGAGAGAAAAGCGGGATGATATTGAACGTCGAGAAGTTGATTCGTACTTCTCGCTGTTTGTTCAGCTGTTATTCAGTCAACTTCGAAGTAACTTGTTGCCAAAGTTGTCGTTGCGTAATGACTCAGTCTTTTACTTGCAGCAGGGTATTCCAGTCCTCGGCATTCACGATGCCGAGGACTTGCAGTTGCCCGTTGCCATCGATGCGGACAAACAACGCACTGCCATACTCGGCATCCTTCGCCGCATGTTTCAGGCCGGCCTGCTTTTCAAAGTCAGCGATGCAGCCACTATGGGTCACCAGCACCAGGTTGCGGTGGGCCACCTTGTGCGCCACGACATCGTTACGCAGGGTCGTGCCGCAGGTCGCCAGCCATACCTGGGTCTGAGGGTCACTGTTGAACATGTAATGCGCGGTCTGCACGGTGCGCGTCACCGGGCTGGTCAGGATGTCGGTCTGCTTCAGACCCAGGCGTGCCAGGCCTTGGCCAACACCGGCGGCCGCTTCACTGCCGACACGGGTAATACCGTCAGCCGGACCCAGGCAAGGATTGTCGGAGCGGTCGCACCGCTCGGTATGACGAACCAGCACCGCGATCTCGCCGGCACTCCATTGTTGCAGCAGTTGGGCCCGGGCTTGCGTACCTTCCTGGGCCAGATTGTTCGGGGATTTCGGCCACAGGACAAAACCGGTGACCAGCACGGCGACAGTCAGTGCAGCCATGGCGACGACCGATTTAGACAGACCTGAAGACGGTTTACGCGAGACGGAATTAAACAAGTGTGTCCACCAGTTGGGGGCGCCAGGGAATATGCGGTTAAACAAAACCTGGAACAGCACAATAGATATCCGCCGAAATCTGCTTCGGTGAATTAATTGCATGCCAAGTTAAATGTGCGCAGGTGTCGGAACGGTGAACGGAATGTGAAAAAGTTGCTGAGGGGGGTTGCAGCGGGTAATTAGTCAACTACTGGGAATTGTTATCTTTTGCTCTTGCGTGGGATGACAGCACGAAGCAGAGAGGACCGAATGGATGGGATTAACGGCGAACGGGTCGCCGTTAATCCGTGAGGCAGAAAAAAGGCCTTCAGGGCTAAGTGCAACTCGGCTGTGATCTGGTGGCAGCCTGGCTGATCAGTGCGGCCAGGCGTTTGACATTGTTTTGCTGGGCCAGTACCAGGTCGTCGATGGTTGGGCCTGACGGCGTTTGCAAGGTACTGCGGCAAATCACCCGTGCCTTGTCGCCTGTGTCGGCACTGCGCAGGCGCCATTTCACGTCCATCAGCGCGTATTGACCGGGGACCGAGTCAAAACGCTGCACATCGACCCGCACCGAGTGCTTGCCTTGTACAGGACTGTTGCTCAGTTGATCGGCCAGCGCACTGCGCAATTCGTCCACCAGGGTCGCGCCCCACCATTGGGTTTCCAGGATCGCCAGGCCACTGTTGCCTTCGCGAATGACGATCTGCGCACGATCGACCTGGGGCGGCACGCTGACCGTCTCGATCTGGATCACCCCGACGGTGGTCCTTGAGTGATCACCCACCTGCGTCGGGGTCAGGGTGTGGAAGTGAATCGGCTCACTGCGGCAAGCGGCAAGCAGCAACAGCGCGGTGACCAGGGTGAACTTCAGCGGAAAAGCCATGGGTGATGCTCCTGTGTTCAATTGCGCGGCGGCCCTTGCAGATCCAGCGGCGCGGCATTGTTCGGACGGCCGCGAAACAGCGATTCCGGATGCCGTCCCAGGTAATCCGAAAGATCACGCAAGGATCTCGACGTGCGTCCCAGTTCATCCAGGGTCTGCCCCAGTTTTTCCCGTTGCGGCGAGTCCTCGGCCAAGGTCGAACTGGCGGATTGCAGGGTCGAATTGGCCGTTTCCAGCGTCCTGCTTAAGTCCGACAGAGTGGTTTGCACGCCAGGCAAGACCTTGCCGTTGAATTGCATCATGCCCTTGCGCAGTTCGACGAGATTGCCATCGAGATTGCCGGCGATACGCTCGATCGGCAGTTTGTTGATCTTGTCGACCATGGATTCGAGTTTTTCCTGCAATTGCTCGAGGCTGCCCGGAATGGTCGGGATGACGACCGGGCGTGCGGTTGCATCGAAAGCGACTTTTTCTGCCTTGGGGTAGAAGTCCAGGGCAATGTACAACTGACCAGTCAGGAAGTTGCCGGTGCGGGCCTGGGCACGCAGGCCGTTGTCGATAAAAGTGCCGATCAGCCGCACGCCAGCGGCTTCGTCATTGGGGTCATGCTTGAGCGCCTTGAGCATTTTGATGTGGGCCTGACCCAGGCGTTGCGGGTAAATCACGATGCCGACGTTGATCGGGAAGGAGCGTTTTTTCTCGTCGTAATCCAGATTGACCGCCACCACCTTGCCGATTTCGACACCGAGGAATTCCACCGGAGCATCGACCTTGAGCCCGCGCAGTGCCTGGTCGAAACGCATGGCCAGGTACTGCGGCTTGCCGTTTGGCGGGGCGAGGGCGGTCTGCTGGTCTTCGAACAGTTCGTAGGCGTACTCCGCGGCGGCAGGTTTATCGTCAGGGCTGTAGTCGGGTGCGCGGAAGGCAATGCCGCCCACCAGCAGGGAGGACAACGATTCGGTCTTGACCGCAAAACCGTTGGCGCCGACGTTTACGTCGATGCCGCTGGCGTTCCAGAAACGGGTATTTTCGGTGACGTATTTGTCGTTGGGGGCATGGATGAACAGCTCGATGTTCACGCCCTTGCCATCGGGGTCCAGCGCATAGGCCACCACCTGACCTACCGGGATCTTGCGGTAGTAGACCGGGGAGCCGATATCCAGCGATCCCAGGTCCTGGGTGAACAGGGTGAAACGCTTGCCCGGCTCGCCGTAGGTGATGGGTGGCGGGTTTTCCAGACCCTTGAAGTTTTTCGCGCGGCCGTTGGCCTGGCCGATATCGGCACCGATGTAGTCGCCCGACAGCAGCGTATCGATACCGGACACTCCGCCAGCGCCAATGCGCGGCCGCACGACCCAGAACTGCGAGTCTTCACGGGTAAAGCTTTCGGCCTGCTTGGCCAGTTTGATGGTGGCGTTGACACTCTTCTGGTCATTGGCCAGCTCCACATCGGAGACATGACCGATCACGACATTGCGGTATTTGACCTCGGTCTTGTTCGCGGTCAGGCCGTCCCCGGTCTTGAACGTGACAACGATGGTCGGGCCTTGCTGCAAAATGCTGTGAACCACCAGCGAAATACCCACCAGCACCGCTACGATCGGCACGATCCAGACCAGCGAAACGCTGAAACGGCGGGTCTTGATCGGTGCCTGCCCGGGGGCTTGCGGCCCGTCAGTGGCTTGTGACTTCATCCGTGACCTCCTCATTGTGTGGGTTTTCCCGTTCTTTATCCCAGATCATGCGGGGATCGAAACTCATTGCCGAGAGCATGGTGAACACCACCACCAGTCCAAAAAACAGGATGCCCGGGCGCGGCTCGATGTCGGCCAGGGCCTGGAATTTCACCAGCGAGGCCACCAGGGCGACCACGATCACATCGAGCATCGACCAGTAGCCGATGACTTCGACGAAGCGGTACAGCGTCGAGCGCTCTTTTCGTGCCCACTCGCTGTCCCGTTGTACGGTCACCAGCAGCAAGGTGATGGCAACGAACTTGATGCCCGGCACCGCGATACTGGCAATGAAGATGATCAGGGCGATGTCCCAGGCCCCGGCTTCCCAGAACTCCAGCACACCGCTCATGATCGTGCTGTCGGCACCGTTGCCGACCATCTGGGTGTTCATCACCGGCAACAGGTTGGCCGGGATGTAGAACACCAGCGCCGCGATCATGTAGGCCCAGGTGCGGGTCAGTGAATTGGATTTGCGTCGGTGCAGCGGCGCACCGCAGCGCTCGCACTCGTGGGGGGCGCCGGTCATGTCACAGGCCAGGCCACAGGTGTGACACAGGCACAAGTTGAGCTCGTCGGCGTAGGGAGGCGTACTCATACAAGGTCCCATAGTTCGCGGATGTCGCGCCCGGCGATGCGGATCATCATCAGGCTCAGCGCAGCCAGGGCGAACAGCCCTATGCCGGGCAGCACGTCGAGCAGGCCGGCGAGCTTGATCACCGCGACCATGGCGCCCAGCAGGCAGACTTCGAGCATGCTCCAGGGCCTCAGGGTTTCCAGCCAGCGCATGCAGAATTTGAAGCCCGGCGAGCGTCGCCCGCCGAGGGCGAAGCCCAGCACCCAGATCAGCAGCAACAGCTGGAAAATCGGCGCGATGATCATGGCGATCGCCGCCACCATGGCGATGAAGGTAATAGGCCCCAGGCTCAGGGCCAGCACCGAGTCCCAGAGCGTTGCGCTGTTCTTCACGCCTTTGAGGTTGATGCTCATCACCGGATAGAAATTGGCGAATACCCAGAGCATCAACGCGGTGAAGGTCAACGCAAGACGCTGTTCCACCGTAAGGCCGTTATAGCGCTGAAGCACGCCGCCGCAGCGCGTGCACAGGGTTTTTTGATGTTTGGCGAGCGTAACTTTTTCATACACGCTGTCGCAGTGCTCGCAGATGATCAGCTGATCAGTAGTTGCCATGGGCCAAGCTCAACAGAAGGCAGGGAATTCAGAGCACCCCCTCAATATAGAAGTGACTCGCGATTGAGCAAATCGAAAGTCGCAACCTGAGCACTCCGTCGCGGGTGCGACCTACGGTATTGCAGGCGAAGCAGGCGACGAACGACTTCGAAATTCGCTGCACGCACTGCGCGTTATGAATACAACCGTACTAGGCTGTTTCGGGTGCCTTGAGTAGCAACAGGCGTTTCATTGTTTGAGTCGTTGAGCACCTGGAACTAAGCAGGGGGCATGGTTTGGGGTAACTCACCAGGGTCCGGTCGCGGATTACTTGAAGGAAGTATCCAGCCACAAGGATCCGTCCCGATAAAGGAAGGTCGCCATGAAAAGACTCTCGCATCGCTCAAGGTTATACATTGCAGGTTCACTACTGATCGCACTTAACGGGCTGGCCCAGGCTGCTCAAACGGAAAAGCCCAATATCCTGTTCATCGTCTCGGACGATACCGGTTACGGTGATCTGGGGCCCTATGGCGGCGGCGTCGGCCGTGGCATGCCGACGCCCAGCATCGACGAGCTGGCTGCCGAAGGCACCACCTTTTTCTCGTTCTACGCACAACCGAGCTGCACCCCGGGGCGAGCCGCCATGCAGACCGGGCGCATCCCCAATCGCAGCGGGATGACGACCGTGGCCTTCCAGGGCCAGGGCGGTGGTTTGCCTGCCGCCGAATGGACGCTGGCTTCGGTACTCAAGACCGGCGGCTACGAGACCTACTTCACCGGCAAGTGGCACTTGGGCGAGGCCGACTATGCGCTGCCCAATGCCCAAGGTTACGACGTGATGAAGTACGTCGGCCTCTATCACCTCAATGCCTACACCTACGCCGACCCGACCTGGTTCCCCGACATGGACCCGGAAACCCGGGCGATGTTTACCCAGGTGACCAAGGGCGCGCTCTCGGGCAAGGCCGGGGAGAAGCCGGTCGAAGAGTTCAAGATCAACGGCCAGTATGTCGATACGCCGGTCATCGATGGCAAACCCGGTGTCGTCGGGATCCCTTACTTTGACGGTTATGTGGAAAAGGCTGCACTGGAGTTCCTCGACACCGCCGCCAAATCCGACAAGCCATTCTTCATCAACGTCAACTTCATGAAAGTGCACCAGCCAAACTTGCCGGCACCGGAGTTCGTTCACAAATCGATCTCCAAGTCCAAGTACGCCGACTCGGTGGTCGAACTGGATACGCGCATCGGCCATATCATGGACAAACTCAAGGCGCTGGGCCTGGATAAGAACACGCTGGTGGTCTACACCACCGACAACGGCGCCTGGCAGGACGTTTATCCGGATGCCGGCTACACGCCGTTCCGTGGCACCAAAGGTACCGTGCGCGAGGGCGGCAACCGGGTCCCTGCGATCATGGCCTGGCCCGGAAAAATCAAGCCCAATGCGAAGAACCACGACATTCTCGGCGGGCTCGACTTGATGGCGACCTTCGCCTCGGTGGCCGGTATCAAATTGCCGGAAAAGGATCGCGAAGGGCAGCCGATCATGTTCGACAGCTATGACATGACCCCGGTGATCACCGGCACTGGTCCCGACCCACGTAAAGAGTGGTTCTACTTCACCGAAAACGAGTTGTCGCCGGGGGCTGTCCGTGTGGGCAACTACAAAGCCGTATTCAATCTGCGCGGCGACGATGGTGTGCCGACTGGCGGGCTGGCCGTGGACACCAACCTGGGCTGGAAAGGTGCCACCAAGTACGTGGCGACGGTGCCTCAGGTCTTCGATTTGTATCAAGACCCACAGGAACGCTATGACATCTTCATGAGCAACGTCACCGAGCGTACCTGGACCATGGTGCCGATCAGTCAGGCGATCAACAAGCTCATGCAGACCTACATCAAGTATCCGCCCCGCAAGATGCAAAGCATGACCTATGACGGGCCGATCGAACTGTCCAAGTATCAGAAGTTCCAGTCGGTTCGCGAGGATCTGCAGAAGGAAGGCGTCAACATTCCGATTCCTCAATAATCCGGATGCCTGAGGCGAGGGCCGACCCTCGTCTCAGGCGCCCGGTGGTCAACCCAGCATTTCCCGCATCCGATACCAGAACATGCCCAGGGCCAACAACGGCGAGCGCAGGGCGCGTCCGCCGGGGAAGGTCATGTGCGGCACGGCGCTGAACACGTCGAAGCCTTTACTGTGTCCGGCATGGATCGCTTCGCCCAACAACTTCGCGCACCAGTGGGTCACGTTCAGGCCATGGCCGGAATAGCCCTGGGCATAGAAGACGTTCGGGTGCTGGCTCAGGCGCCCGACCTGCGGGAAGCGGTTCGCCGAGATGCCGATCATGCCGCCCCACTGATAATCGATGCGCGTATCGGCCAGTTGCGGGAACACCTTGAGCATTTGCGGGCGCATGTAGGCCGCGATGTCCGAAGGGTCGCGCCCGGAGTAATGACAGGCACCGCCGAACAACAGGCGCCGGTCCGCCGAGAGCCGGTAGTAATCCAGCCCGACTTTCTGGTCGCACAGCGCGACGTTGTGCGGGATCAATTGCCTGGCGGCGTCTTCCGACAAGGGTTCGGTGGCGATGATGTAGCTGCCAGCCGGAAGCACCTTGCCGCTGAGTTTTGGTTCCAGCTCTTCCAGATGCGCATTGCAAGCGAGCACCAACGTACCAGCACGCACGGTGCCACCGGCGCAGCGCACTTGCACGGTGCTGCCGTGGATCAGCTCCAGCACCGGGCTCTGTTCGAAGATCTGTACGCCAAGGGACTCGGCGACTTGCGCTTCACCCAGTGCCAGGTTCAGCGGATGCAGGTGACCCGAGCCCATGTCGACCAGGCCGCCGGCATAAACGCCGGAATTCACCACCTGCTCACGGATCTGGCCAGCTTCGATCAAGCGGGTTTCATGGGCATAACCGGACTCGAGCAGTTCGGCGTGCTCGGCCTTCAGCCCGGCAAAGTGCGCCGGGGTGTTGGCCAGTTCGCAGAAACCCCAGCGCAGGTCGCAATCAATGCCGTGTTCGCCGATGCGATTGGCCACCACTTGCACCGACTCGGTCCCGGCGTGTTCCAGGTATTGCACGCCATCGGCGCCGATGTGTTTGGCGAAACCACTGACGTCATGACCGATACCGCGAATCAACTGGCCGCCGTTGCGCCCGCTGGCGCCCCAGCCAATCCGCCGGGCCTCCAGCAGGACCACCGAGAGCCCGCGCTGGGCCAGCTCGATGGCGGTGTTGATGCCGGTGAAACCCGCGCCGACCACGCAGACATCGGCCACCAGGTCCGAGGCCAGCGCGGGGCGCGGCCTCATGCCCTTGGCGGACGCCGCGTAATAGGAGTGGGTATGTTCCTTGGTGTACTGATTCATTTGTTGGACTTCACTTTGCTCCACGAGCGGGTCATCAGGCGCATGATCGACTGCGGCGGCGTGGTGGAGATGTAGAGTTTGTCGAGGACTTCCTGGGATGGATACACCTCGGGATTGCTGACCAGCTCAGGGTCCATGTACTGCTTGGCGGCCGGGTTCGGGTTGGCGTAGCCGACCGATGCGCTGACCTTGGCGATCACTTGCGGGTCCAGCAGGTAGTTGATGAACGCGTGGGCTTCTTTCGTATTGCTGGCATCGGCGGGGATCGCCAGCAGGTCGAACCACAGGTTGGCACCTTCCTTGGGAATGGCGTAGGCGATGTTCACGCCGTTCTTGGCTTCCTTGGCGCGGTTGGCGGCCTGGAACACGTCGCCCGAGTAACCGAACGCCACGCAGATATCGCCGTTGGCCAGGTCCGAGACGTACTTGGAGGAGTGGAAGTAGGTGATGTAAGGACGGATCTGCAGCAGCTTGGCTTCGGCCTTCTTGTAGTCCTCGACACTTTCGCTGCGCGGGTCCATGCCCATGTAGTTGAGGACCGCCGGGAACACTTCGTCCGCCGAGTCCATCATCGACACGCCGCAGGCACTGAGTTTCTTGATGTTTTCCGGTTCGAACAGCACGGCCCAGGAGTCGATCTTGTCGATGCCCAGCACAGCCTTGACCTTGTCGACGTTGTAGCCGATGCCGTTGGTGCCCCACAGGTACGGCACGGAGTGCGTGTTGCCCGGATCGTTTTTCTCCAGCAGCGTCAGCAGTTTCGGGTCAAGGTTCTTGAAATTCGGCAGTTGCTCGCGGTCGAGCTTGAGGAACGCGCCGGCCTTTACCTGGCGGGCGAGGAAGTGGTTGGACGGCACCACCACGTCATACCCGGTGCGTCCGGCAAGCAGCTTGCCTTCCAGGGTTTCGTTGGAATCGAATACGTCGTAGATCACCTTGATCCCGGTCTTGGCCTGGAAGTCGGCGAGGGTGGTTTCGCCGATGTAGTCGGTCCAGTTGTAGACACTGACCTGTGGCTGAGCCTGGGCAACGGCGCTGAACAAGGTTGCCAAGGCGAGCGGGACGACGGATTTCAATAGACGCATATCGATACCTTCTTGGAATTATTGGATTCTTCAGGCAAATCTTTGGTGTTCTGTGTCCTCCTGTGGGAGCGGGCTTGCTCGCGAAGAGGCCGGTACATTCAACATCATCGTTGACTGACAGGCCGCCTTCGCGAGCAAGCCCGCTCCCACAGGGGATATGTGATCCCTTGGGGACCGAGGTTTTTAGACGCTCAGCATCAGGAACTCACGCTCCCACGAACTGATCACGCGCTTGAAGTTCTCGTGCTCGGCGCGTTTGACCGCGACATAGCCGCGTACGAACTTGCTGCCCAGATAACGGCTGATGGTGTCGCATTCTTCCATCTGGGTCAGGGCGTCCTCGATGGTGATCGGCAGGCGCAGGTTGCGACGTTCGTAGGCACGGCCCTGTACCGCGGCGCTCGGTTCGATGCGCTCGACCATGCCCAGGTAACCGCACAGCAGGCTGGCGGCGATGGCCAGGTACGGGTTGGCGTCGGCGCCTGGCAGCCGGTTTTCCACGCGCATCGCGTCCGGGCTGGAAGTCGGTACGCGCAGGCCGACGGTGCGGTTTTCTTCGCCCCATTCGACGTTCACCGGTGCCGAGGTGTCCGGCAGGAAGCGGCGGAACGAGTTGACGTTGGGCGCGAACATCGGCAGCACTTTCGGGATGTATTTCTGCAAGCCACCGATGTGATGCAGGAACAGCTCGCTCATGTTGCCATTGGCATCGGCGAAGATCGGCTGGCCGGTGGCAATGTCCACCACGCTCTGGTGAATGTGCATGGCGCTGCCCGGCTCGTCGCCGACCGGCTTGGCCATGAAGGTGGCCGCCACGTTGTGCTTGAGTGCCGCTTCACGCATGGTGCGCTTGAACACGGTGATCTGGTCGGCCAGGTCCAGGGCGTTGCCATGACGGAAGTTGATTTCCATCTGCGCCGGGCCGTCTTCGTGGATCAGCGTGTCGAGGTCCAGGCCCTGCAGTTCGCACCAGTCGTAGACGTCTTCGAACAGCGGATCGAACTCGTTCGCCGCGTCGATGGAGAACGACTGGCGACCGCTTTCGGCACGGCCCGAACGGCCCATCGGGGCCTTGAGCGGCAGGTCCGGGTCTTCGCAACGCTGGGTCAGGTAGAACTCCATTTCCGGCGCGACGATCGGACGCCAGCCTTTGTCGGTGTACAACTGCAGGACTTTCTTCAGCACGTTGCGCGGCGACAGTTCGATCGGGTTGCCGAACTTGTCGAAGGTGTCGTGGATCACGATGGCGGTCGGCTCGATGGCCCACGGCACCACGTAGACGGCGTCGGCGTCCGGCTTGCAGACCATGTCGATGTCGGCCGGGTCGAGCAGGTCGTAGTAGATGTCGTCGTCGACAAAGTCCCCGGTTACCGTTTGCAGAAGGACACTTTCCGGCAGGCGCATGCCTCGCTCATGCAGGAACTTGTTGGTCGGTGCAATTTTGCCGCGTGCAATGCCGGTCAGATCGCTGACGACGCACTCGACTTCGGTAATCTTGTGATCTTTCAGCCAAGTGAACAGCTGATCGAAAGGGACATTCATAAAGACCTCGTTATTGGTTTTATTAACGCCAGGAGAGGCCGGTTTCATCCGCCGGACACTTCCCCTGTAGCGCGTTGAGGTCTATCTTGGGCGAGCCTTGCGGTTCCATCTATCCACTTTAAGCAGCACAAAGCGCACCAAAAGAGTGCGTAAGGTCGCCCCATGACAGGTTGCAATTCCCTCCAGGTCCAAGCGTTCAACACCGCCGATGTCGCCGAGCAAATCCGCGCCACACCGGGCTGGACCCAGCATTACCAGCAAATGTCGCCTGGGCATTTCGCAGGACTGGTGCGCTATCTGGATCTGCAGGGCGTGGAGATTTACGAAGAGTCGATGAACACCCGGGTCGAGCAGAATTTCAGCGCGCCCCAGGGCTCGTTGTCGTTCTGTTTCGATCGCGGCGACAACGCGCTGTACGTGTTGAATGGCGAAAGTCGCAACATCTGGATCACCCCGGAGAACTACCAGGAAATCGCCGTGGTGTTCGGTCCGGAGTTTGTACAGCGTCACAGCCTGGACATCGCCCGGCTCGAAGGGCTGTTCATGGCGCCGCTCAACTCCCAGCAGAACGCGCTGTTCTGTCGTTGGCTCAGCGGGACCTTGACGCGGCTGTCGCAGACCTACGATCCACCGAGCCGCGAAGCGCTGACCCAGCAACTGCTCGAAGACTGTCTGTTCATTCTCGACAACGCCTGCGTCGGCCTCGACCAGGGCGCGTTGCAGCGTCGGGCCGGGGAGCGGGCGATCATGAAGCGGGTAGGGGAATGGGCCGCGGATACCCCGGAAGAACACCTCAACCTGCTGGAGCTGTCCCAGGTTGCCGGGGTTTCACTGCGCCAGTTGCAGCACGCGTTCAAGACCTACACCGGCATGGCGCCGACCCAATGGCTGCGCCTGCGCCGGCTCAACAGCGCCCACCGCGAATTGCTCAGCCGCACGCCGACGCAAACCACCGTGGCTGAAGTGGCCATGCACTGGTCGTTCTGGCACCTGGGACGGTTCTCCAGCAGCTATCGCGCGCTGTTCAAGGAATTGCCGAGCGACACCCTCAAGCGTGCGAGCGTCTCGCAGCCAACCGGGCGCGGCCGACGTTAGAACGTTGGCGGCGTAATCACCCAGATCACCACCGCATCCACCTCACCGGGATTGCCGTAGCGATGTGGTTCCTGGCTGGAAAAGCTGAAGCTGTCGCCTTCATTGAGCTGGAAATGCCGCTCGCCAACCCACAATTCGAAACTGCCTGACAGCAGGTAACCGGCTTCTTCGCCTTCGTGGCTGTAGCTTTGCTGGCTGTAAGTGCCAGGCGGGAAACGCGAGTGGAGCATCTCCAGTTGGCGATTGGCTTGCGGCGTCAGCAACTGGTCGACGATACCGTCTTCGTAATGCACGTTCAGGCGGCTGTGCTTGCGCACCACGACGCCGTCGTCTTCAGGCGCGGTAACCGCTTCACTGGCGAAGAACCACTGGATGGTGACGCCGAGGCTGCGGGCAATGTTGAACAGTGCCGGGATCGACGGGTACGCGAGGTTGCGCTCCAGCTGGCTGATGTAGCCGGCGGTGAGTTCGCTCTGTTGCGCCAGTTCCGCCAGGGTCATGCCCCGGCGTTTGCGCAGGCCGCGAATGCGCGTACCGAGGAAATGCGGTTCGGCGCTGCCGGTTGCGGGCTGTGACTTGCTGTTGTTGCTCATGGAAAATTCCGAACCGGGAAGGGGACCACACCCCCTGTAGGAGCGAGCCTGCTCGCAATGAACCCGAGAACACCGCTGGGTGTCAGGCTTCCAGCGTTATCGTTAGCGACCATCGCGAGCAGGCTCGCTCCTACAGGGGTTGGTGTTAGCCGTTAAAACCCCGGAGTATAAACAGCCTCAGAGCTCCCACGCGACTTTCAGCCCTTCATAAATCGCTTCTTCGACGGTGCGCGGCGCCAGGCAGTCGCCGATGCGGCGGAACTCCACCAGTCCTTGCAGCTCGGCGCCCAACGTATCCAACGGTTGGTGACCCTGGCACAGCACCAGCGTATCGATGTTCTCCATCAGCATCGGCTCGCCACTGGCGGTGTGTTGCAGGTAGACCGTGTTGTCATCGCAGCCATACAGCCGCGCGTACGGCGTGATCGGCACAGCGAGTTTGTGCAGCTCGCCGGCCAGTTGATCGCGCACGTACAGCGGCAGGTTTTCCCCGCAATGGGTGCCGTTGACCGCCAGTTGCACCTGATGCCCGGCACGCACCAGACGCTCGGCGATGCCGGGGCCGATCCAGTCGCAACGCCAGTCGACCACCACCACCGAACGGCCGATCTGTACTTCGTCACGCAACACCTGCCAGGCGTCCACCACCTGCAACTCACCGCCGCGCTCAAAGGCCGGCCAGTACGGCTCGGCACCGGTAGCGACGATCACCACGTCCGGTTTTTCCTGCTCCACCAGTGCGCGGTCGACCCGGGTATTGCGCACCACGCGAACGCCGGCCAGCTCCATTTCCCGCTGCAGGTTGGTGCTGGCACCGCCGAACTCGGCGCGTCGTGGCAGCAACTGCGCGAGCAACACTTGCCCACCCAATTGCGAACTGGCTTCGTACAACGTCACCTCATGGCCACGCTGGGCGGCGACGGCGGCGGCTTTCATCCCGGCCGGGCCACCGCCGGCGATCATGATGCGTTTGCGATTGCTCGTCGGTTTACGGTCGCCAAAAATCAGCTCACGCCCGGTTTCCGGATGCTGGATGCAGGAAATCGGCAGGCCCTTGTGGAAATGGCCGATGCAGGCCTGGTTGCAGGCAATGCACGCCCGCACGTCTTCGACGCGGCCGGTGTCGGTCTTGTTGGGCATTTGCGGATCGCAGATCAGCGCCCGGGTCATGCCACACACATCGGCCTGGCCGCGAGCCAGGATCAGCTCGGCTTCCTGGGGCTGGTTGATGCGCCCGGTGACGAACAAAGGGATGTCCAGACTGGCTTTGAATGTCCCGGCTTCCTTGGCCAGGTAGGCCGCCTCGATCGCCATCGGCGGCACGATATGCACCGCGCCGCCAAGGGACGCCGAGGTGCCGGCGACGATGTGCACGTAATCCAGTTGGGTTTGCAGCATTTGCACGGCGGCCAGGGATTCGTCTTCGGTCAGGCCTTCCGGGTCGCGCTCGTCGGCGGAGATGCGCAGGCCGATGATGAACTGCTCGTCGGTCGCCGCACGCACGGCGTTGATGACCTCGCGCAGAAAACGCAAACGCTGTTCCAGATCACCGTTGTAGCCGTCCGTACGCCGGTTGACCCGTGGATTGATGAATTGTGCCGGCAGGTAACCATGGCTGGCGACCACTTCGACGCCATCGATCCCGGCCTGATGCAGGCGCCGGGCGGCAGCGGCGTAACCGTCGACGATCTCGTCGATCATCGCCTGGTCCAGCGCGCGGGGCATCACCCGGAAACGTTCGTTGGGCACCGACGAGGCGGAGTAGGCCACCGCCAGCAGGCCATCGCTGGACTCCATGATTTCCCGCCCCGGGTGGAACACCTGGGACAACACCACGGTGCCGTGGGCATGGCAGGTTTGCGCCAGCTTGCGGTAGCCCTCGATGCACGCATCGTCAGTGGCCATCAACATGTGTGAGGTGTAGCGCGCACTGTCGTGCACACCGGCCACTTGCAACACGATCAGCCCGGCACCGCCTTCGGCACGCGCCCGGTGATAGGCGATCAATTGCTCATTGACCAGGTTGTCGGTGGGCATCGACGTGTCGTGACCGCTGGACATGATGCGGTTTTTCAGGCGCTTGCCACGGATCTCCAGGGGTTCGAACAGGTGCGCGAAGGCGGGTGTCGGCATGGTGCGATTACTCCAGGCAGGCTGACCTGTGTAGGAGCGAGCCTGCTCGCGATGGTCGTCAACGATAACGCTGGGTATCTGACACCCCGCGGTGTTCTCAGGTCCATCGCGAGCAAGCTCGCTCCTACAGAGGCATCAGGTTTTCGGTTGTTATTATTGGCCTATAGAAATTTACCTTCAGTAAAAAATCAACTTGTTTTTTTACTATGTCTTGCAGTAGTTTCGTCTCGAGCCCGCTCCCGGGGCTTACCTCACAACAATAAAAAAGGGCTGCGCGGGCCTTGGGTCCCGTGGCACCTGCAAGAGGAACGACTGATGAAATCGCACACGCTCAAGCACGGTTTTTATCCCTTGGTGTTGTCCGTGGCCATGGGCCTGGGCAGCGCCCAGGCAGCATCGGACATGGTGGTGGTCGGATACGGCGGAGCCGGACAAAAAGCCCAGGACGTGGCGTTCTTTCAACCTTTCGCCGCCGTGGATCAAAGCAAAGTGATCCAGAGCGAATACAACGGCGAGATGGCCAAGATCAAAGTGATGGTCGACACCGGCAACGTCGACTGGGACGTGGTGCAGATCGAAGGCCCCGACCTGATGCGCGGCTGCGAGGAAGGCATGTACGAGCGCCTGGACTGGACCCGCCTGGGCCACGCCGACCAGTTGATCCCCGACGCGGCACAGGAATGCGGTTCCGCCGCGCTGGTATGGAGCGTGGCGATTGCCTACGACACCGACAAATTGGCCCAGGCCCCGACCTCGTGGGCCGACTTCTGGGACGTGAAGAAAACCCCCGGCAAGCGCGGGCTGCGTAAACGCGCGGTGTACAACCTGGAGTTCGCCTTGCTGGCCGACGGGGTGAAAACCGAAGACGTCTACAAGGTACTCGGCACCCCGCAGGGCGTGGACCGGGCATTTGCCAAGCTGACTGAACTCAAGCCCTACATCCAGTGGTGGGAGGCCGGCGCGCAACCGCCGCAGTGGCTGACCGCCGGCGACGTGGTGATGACCTCGACCTACAGCGGACGCATCGCCGACGCCGCGCAGAAAGGCAGCCACCTGGGCCTGGTCTGGCCCGGCAGCCTGTACGGCATGGACTACTGGGCGATCATCAAAGGCTCCCGGCATGTGGATCAGGCCAAGCGCTTTATCGCCTTCGCCAACCAGCCGGACGCCCAGGTCAACTACGTGCAGCAGATCCCCTACGGCCCGACCAACACCCAGGCCGCCGCACGGCTCGACGACAAACTGGCGCAGTGGGTGCCCACGGCGCCGCAGAACCTCAAGGGCGCGCTGTCGATGAACGTCGGTTTCTGGGTCGATCATGGCGAAGAGCTCGAAGAGCGCTTCAACGCCTGGGCCAGCAAATAACCCGGCTTTGCAGGAGCTGGCTTTTGTAGGAGCCAGCAAGCCGGCTCCTACAGAGATAGTTGGCTGGACGTGCACAAGCGTCCAGCCTTAAGGTCTGCCGTAGCCGATCAGCCTGGAGAACCCCAATAATGAACAAAATCGCCACTCACCTGGCCCCCGAACGCAGCGCCACCGAGCAGCGTCTGCGCGAGGAATTGGCGGCCTGTTACCGCCTGATTGCGCACTTTCGCATGACCGATTTGATCTTCACCCACATCTCGGTGCGCATTCCGGGGCCGGAGCATCACTTTCTGATCAACCCTTACGGGCTGATGTTCGACGAGATCACCGCGTCGAATCTGGTCAAGATCGACCTCGATGGCCACGCCGTCGAGCCATCGCCATACCCGGTCAACCCGGCCGGTTTCGTGATTCACAGTGCCATCCATGGCGCCCGTGAAGATGCGCAATGCGTGCTGCACACCCACACCAAATCCGGGTGCGCGGTGGCGGCGTTGAAATGCGGGTTGTTGCCGGTGAACCAGATTTCCATGGAATTCTACGGCCGCGTCGCTTACCACGACTATGAAGGTGTGGCGCTGGACTTGAGCGAGCAACAACGGCTGGTCGCGGACCTGGGCGATAAATCGGTATTGATGTTGCGCAACCATGGTTTGCTGACCGTCGGCGAGACGGTGAGCCAGGCGTTCCTGCGCATGTACTACCTGGAAAAGGCCTGTGAGATCCAGTTGGCGGCCATGGCGGCGGGAGAGGTCGTGCTGCCATCGGCCGAGGTGTGTGAACACACCGAGCGCCAGTTCAACGATCCGGGACGGCCGTTGGAAGAGGGTGAACTTGCTGACCCGGATGCCATGCAACTGGCCTGGGCGGCGTTGTTGCGAATGCTGGATCGAGTGGCGCCGGGGTATCGGGACTGATCCGAGTCTTCGGTTGAGGGTGCTGGCCTCATCGCTGGCAAGCCAGCTCCTACAGGGCTAGTCGGTGTACGCAAATCCCGCGAACGACCGAGATCCTGTGGGAGCGGGCTTGCTCGCGAAGGGGACGCCGCGGTTCTCAGGCTTGCATCGGACTGGAGAAATGGCTCGCTCTTGCTGTACAGTCGTTCAGCTCGCCGCTCACCCGCGCGGGTCTAAACGATTGAACCAAGGAGCGTGTCGCCCATGAATCAGGAAGCCCGTTTTTCCCGCATGGAACCGGAGTTGCGCAAAGCCAACCTGATCGAGGCGACGCTGGTGTGCCTCAAGCGTCACGGCTTCCAGGGCGCGTCGATCCGCAAGATTTCCGCCGAGGCCGGCGTCTCGGTGGGGCTGATCAGCCATCACTATTCCGGCAAGGACGAACTGGTCGCCGAGGCCTACATGGCGATCACCGGGCGGGTCATGACCTTGCTGCGCGATGCCATGGAGCAGGCCGCGCCGAATGCCCGGGAGCGCTTGTCGGCGTTTTTCCGTGGTTCGTTTTCCGCCGAACTGCTCGACCCGCAATTGATCGATGCCTGGCTGGCGTTCTGGGGCGCGGTGAAAACCGCCGAGGCCATCAATCAGGCCCACGATCATTCCTATGGCGAGTATCGCGGCATCCTGCGCAAGGTGCTGGCGGAACTGGCGCAGGAGGAGGGCTGGGAACACTTCGATGCCGACCTCGCCGCCATCAGCCTCAGCGCCTTGCTCGACGGCTTGTGGCTGGAGTCCGGGCTCAACCCCGGCACCTTTACCCCGGAGCAGGGCATCCAGATTTGCGAGGCCTGGGTCGACGGTTTGCAGGCCGGCGGACGCCAGCGCTTCTGCGTGCAGACGAGCGACTGTTGATCAGTCGTTCAGCAATCGATACTCTCTGGCGCCGATGCAGGAAAACACTCTAATAAGAAACTGGCCTTCGGGCCTGAGCCGGACACCAAGCGATGACTCCTCGGGTATTGATCGTCGATGACGATCCGCTGATTCGCGATCTGCTGCATGCCTACCTGTCCCAGGAAGGTTACGACGTCCATTGCGCCGCCACGGCAGAGCTGGCGGAAACCTTCCTGGCCAGCCAGGCCGTGGACCTGGTGATGCTCGACATCCGCCTGCCGGGCAAGGATGGCCTGACCCTGACCCGCGAGCTGCGGGTGCGCTCGGAAGTCGGGATCATCCTGATCACCGGGCGCAACGACGAAATCGACCGCATCGTCGGCCTCGAATGCGGCGCCGACGACTACGTGATCAAACCCCTCAACCCACGGGAACTGGTGTCCCGGGCGAAAAACTTGATTCGCCGGGTACGTCATGCGCAAACGCCGGCACCTGCCGTCACAGTGGCCAAACCGGTCAAGCAGTTCGCCGACTGGGCACTGGACACCGACCGCCGGCGCCTGATCGATGCGTCCGGCAGCGAAACCCTGTTGACCCACGGCGAGTACCAGTTGCTCAGCGTGTTCCTGCGCAACAGCGGCCACACCCTCAGCCGCGACCAGTTGATGGACCAGATCCGCAACCGCGAATGGGTGCCCAACGACCGCTCCATCGACGTGCTGGTCGGGCGCCTGCGCCGCAAGTTGCACGACGATCCGGCGGAACCGCAGTTGATCATCACCATCCACGGCGCCGGTTACCTGTTCACCGCCGGCGTGGCAGCCTGAACCGGATGGCGCGATGGCTTTGCCTGCTGGCGTTGCTGATGGCCGGCCATGCCGTCGCGGCGGACAAGGTTCGCTATTGCGATTATCCGGTGTATCCGCCGATCTCCTGGAGCGACGGCAAACAGGTGCGCGGCCTGGCGCCGAGCGTGGTGAAAAACCTGTTCGGCCAGTTGGGTTATGAAGTCGAGATTGTCGTGCTGGGCAACTGGAAACGCTGCCTGCTGGACGCCGCCGAAGGCCGGGTCGATGTGGTGCTGGCCTACAGCACCGCACAACGGGAACAGAGCATGCTGTTCTCGACGGTGCCGGTATTGCGCGAAGAAGTGGCGCTGTTCATCAACCGCCAGCACCCGGTGAAGTTCGAACAGCTGGACGACCTGGCCCGTTACCGTGGCGGCCTGTTGTTCGGCGAGAGCTACGGTGGGGAGTTCGATCGCATGGTCGCGCGCAACAACAACATCGAATGGGTTTCCGACAGCCATCAGAACTTCGGCAAGCTGATTCGCGGGCGCATCGATTTCATCACCCAGGAGCGGCGCACCGGCCAGCTGTACGTGGAAAACCTGCCCGGCGGCCAGGACATCGTCGCCTTGCCCAAGGCATTGAACGTGGACTACCTGCGGGTCGCCGTGTCGCGGCGCTCGCCCTTGGCCACTCGCATGCCCGAGATCGATGCGCAGTTGCAGCGCATGGTTGATGCCGGCGACATCGAGCGTTGGCTCAACGAGAGTGAAGTGACCTATCGCGACATGATCAACCTGCCGGCGGATGCGCAATGATTCGCGCCCGCCCCGGTGGACTGCTGCGGCGCCTGTTGCTGTTCATCCTGTTGTTCAGCCTGTGCTTCACCGTGCTCGCCAGCAGCGTGCAACTGTACATAGAGTACCGCCGGGAAATGCGCGACATCGACTCGCGCATGGAGCTGATCCGCGCCGGCTATCTGGCCAGCCTGGAGCGCAGTCTCTGGGACTTGAACCAGGAACAGTTGAACGTGCAGTTGCGCGGCCTGGTGGACTTCTCCGACGTCGCCCGGGTGCATCTGAGCAGTGCCGATTTCGACCTGGTGCAGGGCAATCCAGACCCTGCGGGACCGTTGCGCATCGAACGCTTTGCCCTGGACTACCAGCCGCCGTCCGGCCCGTTGCGCAACCTTGGTGAACTGGAAGTCAGTACCGATCTGGGGGCGGTGTACCAGCGTCTCTACGCCACCGGTTTGACCAGCCTGTTGTGGATGGCGGTGTTCCTCTGCGGCCTGGCCGTTGCCTTGTCGGGCTTGTTTTATCGACTGGTGACCCGCCACCTGAAAGTCATGGCCGAGTTTGCCCGGCGCATCGCCGCCGGTGAATGGCACGAACCCCTGCACCTGGACAAGCGCCGCGGCAGTGATGAAATCGACACCGTGGCCCACGCGCTGGACGACATGCGCCGGGCGATCCTGCGGGACATCGAGCGCCGGGAAACCGATCGCCTGGCCTTGCAGGACAACCGCGACGAACTGCTGAAAATGGTCGAGCGCCGCACCGCCAGCCTGATGCGCGCCAAGGATGAGGCGGAAGCAGCCAACCTCGCCAAATCGCGGTTCCTGGCGACCATGAGCCACGAATTGCGCACCCCCCTCAATGGCATTCTCGGCATGGCCGAATTGTTGCGCGGCGCGCGTCTGGATGCCCAGGACGGCAAACGCCTGGATGCCTTGCACAAGGCTGGCGAAGGCTTGCTGACGATCCTCAACGAAGTGCTGTATTTCGCCAAGCTGGAGGAGGGCGTCAGCCATCCCGAACCGGTGGACTTCTCGCTGCGCCAGTTGCTCGACGAGGTGCTGACACTGCTGGAGCCGCGAGCGCTGAACAACGACACGATCCTCAGTTGCCGCGTCGATCAGCGGATTGCCGAGCATCACCATGGCGCCGAGCAGTTCCTGCGTCAGGTGCTGAGCAACCTGCTGGCCAACGCGATCAAGTTCACCGAAGGCGGCGAAGTCAGCGTCGAGGTGGCGCTGCTCAACGAAACCGGCGAACAGAGCGGGCAGCGCCTGCGGGTCAGTGTCACGGACGACGGCATCGGCATTGCCCCGGCAATGCAGGCGAAGATTTTCGAGCGCTTCACCCAGGCCAGTGAAGAAGTCGCCCAGCGTTTTGGTGGCACCGGGTTGGGGTTGGCGATCTGCAAGCATCTGGTGGAGCAGATGGGAGGTTGCATCGGCGTGGACAGCGAAGAGGGGCGCGGCAGTTGCTTCTGGTTCGAGCTGTCCTTGCAGCCGGCCAGCGCTGTGCTTGAAGTCGCGCCGGTGCGTGTGGCGGGGCCGGCACTGAACATCCTGGTGGTCGAAGACGTGGCACTCAATCGCGAAGTGGCCAAGGGTTTGCTGCAGCGGGACGGCCACCGGGTGTGGCTGGCCGAAGAGGCGCAACAGGCGCTGGAGCATTGCGCGGTGCAGGCGTTCGATCTGCTGTTGCTGGATGTGCATCTGCCGGGCATCAGCGGTGTCGAGTTATGCCGACAGATCCGCCACAGCGACGGGCCGAATCGCCACACCCGCGTCTTCGCCCTGACCGCCAGCGTGCAGCCGGCGCTGGTGCGCGGTTATCTGGAGGCCGGCATGGACGGTGTCCTGGCCAAGCCCCTGAAGCTGGAAAACCTGCGCCAGGTGCTGGAAGGGCATGTGCCTGTCGCCGAGTCGCTGCTGAGCGATGAGGCAATGGACTGGCCGCTGTTGCAGACCCATCGCACCTTGCTTGGCGAGCAGAAAGTCCAGGGCCTGCTGGCGGTGCTGCGTGACTCGATCGTTCAGCACCGCGATGCACTCACGGAGGCCATTGCCGCCGATGACTGCACAGAGGTCGCGCAACTGGCGCACCGTCTGGCCGGCAGCGGCGATTCGCTGGGCTTTCGTGCCTTGGCCAATACCCTGAGGGCGCTGGAGGCGTTGGCGCTGGTCAACGATGAAGCGGCGATCCGCCGCATGACCCCGGCGCTGGATGAGCAATTGCAACTCGCGCTGAACACCCTCAAAGGCCTGTTGCAGAGCTGACGTACAAGTTTGTTACGACTTTGTACAACTTCGATCCTGATGGTCAACGCGAACTTACATGGCTTTCCAATAATCGACGCAACCGCCGCAGCGCGGTCTTCGAAGCTTATTGGAGATAATAATAATGAATTGCCGTAAAGCTGATCCCTCCCTGCGCCGTGACGTCCTGTCGCGCGCTGCACACCTCACCGACTGCTGAGGTGCCGACATGAACGAAAACACTGATCGCAAAGGCATACAGCTGACCCGCGCCCTGAAAAGCCGGCATATTTTCATGCTGTCCCTGGGTGGCGTCATCGGCACCGGGCTGTTCATGGGTTCCGGCGTGACCATCAATCAGGGCGGCCCGGTCGGGGCGATCCTGGCTTACCTGGTCGCGGGTTTCCTGATGTACCTGGTGATGGTCTGCCTGGGTGAACTGTCGGTGCAGATGCCGGTGTCCGGTTCGTTCCAGACCCACGCCACTAAATACATCGGCCCGGCCACCGGGTTCATGATCGGCTGGGTGTACTGGATGAGCTGGGCCACCACCGTCGGCCTGGAATTCACCGCCGCCGGCATGCTGATGACGCGCTGGTTCCCGGCGGTGCCGATCTGGTACTGGTCGGCGCTGTTCGTGGTGGTGCTGTTCGGCATCAATGCCATGGCGACCCGCGCTTTCGGTGAGGCGGAGTACTGGTTCTCGGGGATCAAGGTCGCGGCAATTCTCGGTTTCATCGTGGTCGGCGTGCTGGTGATCTTCGGCGTGATGCCCCTGAGCAGCGGCGCACCGGCACCGATGGCGAGCAACCTGATTGGCGATTCGCTGTTCCCCAATGGCCTGTCCGCCGTGTTCGCGGTGATGATGACCGTGGTCTACGCGTTCCAGGGTTGCGAAATCATGGGCGTAGCCGCCGGTGAAACCGATCAGCCGGAAAAGAGCATCCCCCGCGCCGTGCGCAACGTAGTGTTCCGCGTGCTGATCTTCTACGTGCTGGCAATCATCGTGCTGTCGGCCATCGTGCCGTGGCAGCAGGCGGGCCTGATGGAAAGCCCGTTCGTGCAGGTGTTCGACATGGTTGGTATTCCCTACGCCGCCGACCTGATGAACTTCGTGATCCTTACGGCGATCCTGTCGGTGGGCAACTCCGGCCTGTACGCCTCGACGCGCATCCTGTGGGCGATGTCGAAAACCGGCATGGCGCCGAAAAGCCTGTCGCCGTTGAGCAAGCGCGGCGTGCCGCTGCGTGCCTTGAGCATCACCCTGTGCTTCGCGCTGGTGTCGCTGATGACCAGCTTCGTCGCTGCCGACACCTTGTTCATGGTGCTGATGGCGGTGAGCGGCATGTCCGGCACCGTGACCTGGATTGTCATTGCGCTGGCGCAGTACAAGTTCCGCAAGGCCTGGCTGCGTGACGGCAACAAACTCAGCGACCTGAAATACCGCGCGCCGTGGTTCCCGGTACTGCCGCTGATGTGCATCACACTGTGCTGCTCGTTGTTCGTGTTCCTGGCCCTGGATGAAACCCAGCGTCCGTCGTTGTATTGGGGCTTTGGCTTCATTGCGCTGTGCTATGGCGCGTACTTCCTGATCCATCGCAAGCGCCAGGGCGTGCTGGCGCCGAGCTTGCCGACTGCCTGATCCCTTGAACTAAACACCATCCCCTGTGGGAGCGGGCTTGCTCGCGAAAGCGCAGTGTCAGTCACCATCAATGT